>JAYUWZ010000759.1:0-3205 GCA_043753265.1 Verrucomicrobiaceae bacterium | reverse complement strand
TCATCATCTCGTCAGTGGTTTGCGATCCCCAGCGGACGGTGGCGTTTGGGTCGGGGTTTGCTGGATTGCCGGAGCTGTTGTCGAACCATCCGGTAACGCGAATCAAAGTGCCGCCCGGAATGAGGGGAGGCTGGGCGTACCGCGAGGGCACCTGCCAGTTGAAATCGTATCGCGGGATGTCCAGCAGGGTGCGCACCTCGCCTCCGGTGGCGATCGTCTCAAAGCGCATGGCCTTTCCGCGCATGTGCATGTGTGGGGTGAGCGAGAGCAGGCGTGCATCGGCTGGCACTTGGAAGGCTGCGGCCACAGGATGATTCGCTTCGCCGGGTGGAATGGCGAACTGGACGTTGGCAACACCGGTCACCTCCACGAGATGCTCAGGCGGCTTTGATGCAAAGCGCAGCCCCACCATTGTCTGGTCCGGCGTCGCCTTTCCATTGGGGGTGTAGTGAATCTCGAAGCGGAGCGAGGCGCCCTTTGGCAAAAACTTCGCGAAGCCTTCGGGGTAAATTCCCATGGTGCTTCCCGGCGCGTAGCCTGCGAGTTGGCCGCGGCGTTCTTCGGAGCCTGGCGCGCTGAGCGACCCCGGGTTGTAGGAATACACCAGGACGTGGTGCACCACCTCGCGGGCCGTGGGGCGAATCTCCCAGCCGGACACCCATTTGTCTTCCGTGAGTTTCGTCTCCACTATGATGCTCTGGTAGGGCATCGTGCCCTCGGCCTTGACGTCGATGGGCTTTGGAATTTGCACCACCATGTCGGGCTTGCCGATGGACCATCCATCGGGCCACACCAGCGGGCGGGCGGCGTCCTTGGGATCGCCTTCCGGGCGGTCCCCTGCAAGCCATGCCAGCAGGTCAGCTTTGTCCTCGGGGCGCAAGGAAGCGTCGTTGAGCCACGGGGTATGCTGGCCAGGTGCGGGCGCGGGCGAGAACCAGGGCGGCATGACATTCTCGCTCACTACGCGGCGCACGGTGCCCGCTTTTTTCACAAACTGCGCATAGGTCTCGAAGGGAAACGGAGCAACTCCGTCTGCGCGGTGGCACTTCACACAATTTGCCTGAACGATGCGTGAGATTCGATTATTCCAAGTCACGGGAACCGCGGCCTCCTTCGCATCTTTCACAGCAGGAAGTTCAATTTCGCATCCCGGTGCAAGCGTTGCGGAAATGAGTGGTATTGCATCCACCAGCATTGACTCCAATGCGGGCACGAGCAGGCGCTCCCGGGCGGTCTCCCTGTTGTATCCCAGCCCATATTGGTCATCCACGGCTCCACGATAGACGAGCGTGCGAGCTGCATCGATTGCGAAGACATCGGTGCTGTGCGTGGCGCCGAGCGCCCTCAGCAAGTCTGTCGTAGCACCCAGCACCGGCATGATCGAGCCTGCGGACTTCAGCGCTTCGACAATCTCCTTCGCATCCTCGCCGGGCGCAGTGATGCCCACAAACCTCACCCCCCGCGCGCCATACTCCTTTTCAAGACGGGCGAGCACTGGCAGATATTTTTTGCTGACGGGACAAGTTGCACTCAACACCGCGACCACCATCCCCTTCTCTCCGCCCAGTTCTGTAAGACGCAGGGTTTTTCCGTCAGCCTGGGTCACTGCCAAATCCGGCACCAACCGCCCTACGAGGTGATCCGCACCGCGAACAACCTGGGGGCCTGCGGCTGTTTTGCCACCTCCATCGTTCGGCAACCGCTCCCAGGGTGGCGCGAGTTCCATGCTCGGCGGGTAAACCTTGCTCGGGAAGAGATTCCGCGAAAGCCGCCCGATCCCCTGCTTCATCTCCACCTCGGTGAGCTTGCCATCCTTGTCCTTGTCCATTGCGAAGAGCATCCACGAACGGGCTCCGAGCTCCTCGCGGTCCAGCATGCCGTCAGCATTCTTGTCGGTCGCGGCAATGGACGCCTTCACATCCGACATAAAATCCGTCACTGCATTCACCGACAAATCAATCGCGCCCGCAAATGGAACCAAAGCCAAGGCGGACAGAGAAAAAAAGGTGCGTTTCATGGGAGCAATCGTCGCCCGTGTAATCAGGCAGGATCGGCGCGTTGAACAGGATTAATTACGAAAGCATGACGCAGCGCGCCATGGTATCGCAACCTCTTCATATTTCGTTTGTCAACTGATCCGGAGATTCCTATACGCCATTTGCTTGCATTTAGCTTTTCCCGATTATACTCTGCGTCCCATGAAATCGCTTCGACTCATCCTTTGCGCATTCTTCGCCTCCAGTGTGGCGGTATTTGGTGCGGACAAGATTCGCGTCTCGTCGTTTTCCACCATTCTCACGGAGGTCGCCCAGCAAGTGGGTGGCGACCGTGTTGAGGTGACCGGACATGTGAAACCCGGTGTGGATCCGCATGATTTCGAACCGAAGCCGAGTGATCTGCGCATCGTTTCCAATGCGCAGATTGTCCTCCTTTCCGCGAAGCACATGGAAGGGTACGTGGGGAAATTGAAAGAGGCCACCGGCACCAAGGGGCGCATTGTAGAAGTCGGCAACGAACTCCCCTCTCTTACCCTTTCTGTCCAGCACGGAGACCATGCGCACGATGGCGAGGATCCCCACTGGTGGCACAGCCCGCGCAACATCAAGAAGGCCACGCAGGTCGTGCGCGATGAACTCACCAAGGCCAGCCCGGGCGACAAAGCCGCATTCTCCGCGAATGCCGCAGCATACATGGATCGCATGGATACGCTGAATGACTGGATCAAAACCAAGGTTGCGGAGCTTCCCCGCAATCAACGCAAACTCGTAACGAATCACGACGCCTTCGGCTATTTTGCGAAGGAGTATGGCTTTACAGTGATGCCAATCGCAGGCGTTTCCAAAAATGACCAGCCCGGCTCGAAGAATGTCGCTGAGCTGGTGGCGAAGATCAAAGCAGCGGGGGTGAAGGCTGTGTTTTCCGAGGACGTCGCAAATCCAAAGGTGCTCCAGGAGATCACGCGTGAAACGGGCGCGAAGTTTGGCGGCGAACTTCTTTCGGACGGTCTTGGCAAGGGCGACGGCGGAACTGTGGAAGGCATGTTCAAGCGCAACGTAACCACCATCGTCGAAGGCCTGAAATAGCATGCGCGGCTCCCCACTGCTGCGCGCGGCTATCGCGTTTCTCTGCCTCCTCGCCCTTGCACCATTCCTGTGGCAAATGACGAGGCCTGCTGCTGCCGTGCAGCAGCCACCGCAGATCACGG
>JAYUWZ010000758.1:0-3207 GCA_043753265.1 Verrucomicrobiaceae bacterium | reverse complement strand
AAGGCAGCACGATTGTTTCGCTCCGAGCCCATTTTATGCCGGATGTAATAGAAATTTTTATCTACGCCGCGATTGCCTGTGGCGGGCGGGAGGTTATTGCAATTGTTGCGGAGGGTGGGGGGAAGGGGGTGGGCGATTATCGGCGATGGGCCGTCGCCGATAATCCCGGAGCGCAAGGGGTTGATTTTGAAATGATTGCGGGGTGGAAGCGGATTATCGGCGATAAATGCGACGGGGGATTGTGAGGCGCTGAGGCCGATATGGATGGGGGTTGTTGCAGTTGTTGCGCTTTGCGCGTTTTGGGTTTTACGCTGAGTGGGGACTGCGTAGGAAAGAATTAGTTCTTTCCTATGTGGTCTGTGCACTTGATTCCACGCAGCCCTTTTTGCCCAACCTCCGCTTTCCATGGCGGCAATATAGGCCATCTGGCGGCAGCTGTCACGGAGCATTTGGACGGAGGGTAATAGCCGGGTGTGATTGGAAGTAGGCTATGCTCTTGCGCGCCCTTGGCGCGGCACCAAGGCCTTCGGCTTTCTCTGTAATTTCGACTTATGGGTAACGATTAGAGCCCTCTGCCGCTTTGGATGGCGGGTAGGATTTCCTGGCGCGCTGGTCTGGAAGTATGCGGATTCTACCATGCTATCACTCAACCGAACCACCCCTACCTTCGCTCCCCATCCAAAGCGGCAGAGGGCTGCCGCACTCCACGAACTGGCGTAATATATCCGCTCCATTCCCCTTTTCACCACTGCTCCTTTTCCTTTGCGGCCTTTGCGCCTTTGCGTGAAATCTCATTCCCGTTTCTAGCAAAGACCAGTGTTCCACGTGTCTTCCTGATCCTACCGACTATACGGGCTGACTTCTCGCCGCTTCTTTTTGAGTTCCACCGCGAAGAAATACACAAACGAGACGAGAAAGGAGCCCCCGATGATAATGGGCCAGTGGTTTGCGAGCCGTGGGCGGTCAGTCCGTCGTGGGTTGGCTAGCCACTTTGTGGCTGTCTGCGTAATCTTGTCCTCCGGCCCGTGGATTCGTTTCCACCCTTCCTCCGCGCGTTTCACCATTTGTTGGGCTTCTGCAACTTTCTCCTGTTTGTACAACGCGCGCCCCAAGGCATAATAGGAGTAATAGAGATCGGTGTCTTGGGTGCCGAGCACCCGTTCGCGCTTTGTCAGAACTTCGCGGTGCATTTTCTCTGCGTCGGCGTAATTGGTCTGTTTGTACAGGGTTTTCCCCACCCAGTAGCCGGTTTCGAGGGTGTCGGGATTCTCAGGACCGAGGACTTCGTGCTGCTTTTTTAGCGCATCCCTGAACAGGCTTTCGGCATCCTGATACTTTTCCAGTTCATAAAGATCCCTTGCGAGCGCGTTGCGGCTTTTGAGCGTATCGGGATGCTCCGCGCCCAGAGCCCGTTCGCGACTTATCATGGCTGCGCGGTGCATGACCTCCGCAGCCTGCCATTTCTCCTGCCCATCAAGCGCAAGAGCAAGGCTATACAGATTGTCGAGAGTGTCGGAATTTTCCGACCCAAGGGCCTTGGTGAGGCCTGGTCCCACCGCCCTGTGCTCTTTCTCAGCCTCGTCGTAGCGTTTTTGAGCATAGAGGTTCCTGCCCACGTGGTTTCTGGCGTTCAGGGTTTCTGCGTGGGACGCGCCGACGGCTTTTTCCTTCATCGTGACTACTGCCCGGTAATACACTTCAGCCTCGGTATACTTGCGTTGCTTGGACAGGACATGGGCCATGACTTGTTTGCATCTTAGCGAGACGGAATCATCCAAACCCATCAGCGTTTCGGTTAGAGACAAAGCGGCGCGCAGTTCTTTTTCCGCCTCTGCATGCTTCCCTCCGAGCGAGAGTATTCTGGCTAGTTCCGCACGCATCGAGATGGTGTGGGAATGCACCTTCCCCGATACCTTTTCGTGGATTTTTAACACGGTGCGCATCTCCTGCTCCGCCGCCGCATGCTTGCTTTGGTAGGCAAGGGCATTGGCAAGTCTCAGCCGTGTGCACAAAGTTCGGGAGTCATTATCCCCAAGCATTCGCATGCGGATGGCGAGCAGCGGGCGATATTCTGCTTCCGCCTCCGCGTATTTTTTCTGGCCGGCCAAGGCGTCAGCCAGGCTGCTCCATGCCATAAGAGTGTCTGCATGCTCAGGGCCAAGCATCCTCCTGCGAATCGCCAGCACTGCTCTGTATTCCACCTCCGCGTCTGAATGCCTGTCCAACCCGGCGAGCACTTCTCCCAGGAATGCGCGACCAGCCCCGGTGTCGAGGTGCTCCCGCCCCAGCACGCGCTCACGGGCCAGCACGACAGCGCGCAATACCTTCTCCGTCTCCAGATATTTTTTCTGCGCAAAGAGCGACAGGGCTAGTGCCATGCGGCTTGCAACGGTATCGGGATGCTCCCAGCCTAAAACGCGCTCGCGAACGGTGACGATACTCCGGTTTTCGGCCTCCGCCTCCTCGTGCCTGCCTTGGTCGCTTAAACGCAGGGCCTTTTCATGGCGACTGTCCAAGTCGCGGGGATCCTCGGGTTCCCGAGCTTTGTCCAGGTCGAGGAGTCCTCGCAGCGCTGTGAAGCCGGATTGTGACGTGGCGGTGTGACTGGCGCAGGAGGTGTTTGTGGAGTTCTCTTCGTCGGCAATGCAGGTGCCTGCAAATGAGGATGATAAGATTGCGATGTGTAAGAGCAGGCGAGCCGGACGATTCATTCAGCGGAACTTTTGAAGGTGGGTATCAAGCAAGCAGTGAACCCAGCGTGCGCTTTTCTGGGGAAACCATCGGAAGGGCGGATCCGCAACCAGAGGAGTTCTTCCGCTGCAAAACGCCCAACGCCCAACATCCAACGCTGAACGTCCAATGGAAGGCGCAGGTCGTAGGTGGGCATCGGGAGGGGAACCCCAAGAACGCGGAGCGATACAGGGGAGCAGTGGCTTTGATACTCGCGTCGATGGGATGCGTGCTTCAGCGCCGCTCAGGAACTAAGGAACTCAGGGAAGGCTGCTCCCGTATCCTTGAAACCATGTTCGTTGTTTGAAATAGAAGTAATTACTGCCCTTGTTGAATAAAACTGTCCTTTGTGGCATCTTATAGGTGTGAGCACACAACATCGGCGGCAGCGGTTGTAATCCGCTGAAACCCGGCAATAAACCGGGTGGGGTTAGAATCCCTGGCCGCCGACACCCCCTTCTGCCTTTAGAATACAGC
>JAYUWZ010000757.1:0-3210 GCA_043753265.1 Verrucomicrobiaceae bacterium | reverse complement strand
ATTCGTCATTCGTCATTCGTCATTCGTCATTCGTCATTCGTCATTCGTCATTCGTCATTCGTCATTCGTCATTCGTCATTCGTCATTCACTCAGCGTCTCACCACTCCACCTCTCACGTCTCCCGCGCAGTCATTAGCCCCTGGTCCACCGGTACCTGTCCGCCGGCTCCCTGCGCTTCCGCTTCCTCGGCGGGTAAAAGGTCGCCGCCGACACACACTGTAGCGCCATGCCCAGCGCCAGCACATGGTCATCGTGCTTGTTGCCCGGCGCGCGGTCCACGCCATCATGCCCCGGCATCATATCCGTGCATTCGTGAGCGACGACGGCGCTCCAGCACGCCACGCCCTCGCCGCGGGTCTCCGCTCGCGCATTGTTTCGGATGTGTCGTTTCAGCGTACCGATCAATTGATGCCGCGTCTCCTTCGTTGTCAGCCACCCATCACTTTCATCCGACACGGAGGTTTTCGGGTTCGTCGTCGTCCGCTTATAGACCTTCAATCCCAGCCGCTGCGCATCCTGCCGGAATGCAGCCCCTGTATTGTTCACCTCAAACACCACCAGGCAATCCCCGTAAAACAGACTCACCAGCTTCACCTTCTCCGCAAGCACATCGGGATCCAGCTGGCACTTCGGCGACATCGTCGCCACCACCGCATGGGGCTCGCGCCGGCCCGAGGCGTCCACAAACCCCGAACGCAGCACCAGGACGGCGTGGTAGTCCGTCTCCTCGGGATTCCGCACATTGCTCCTCCCTCCGCAGGTATCCACGCTGACTAGGTAGCTCTGGCACTCCCGTGGCTCCTGCCACATCTGAAACCAGGCACCCTCGCCACTCTCCCGGCGAAATACCACTCCATCGTGCTGCGCCTCCAGCACGCCCACCTCCGGCACGCGAGACCGCGATTGCTCGACCATGTATGCGCACCCTGATCGATTGAAAGTATGCCGCCCGCTACTCGCAAAGGCCTCGTGCGGCGAGGCCGGATTCTCCTGCTGAAATCCCTCCACATCTCCGTCAAACTCCGTCGCAATCACCGCGCGCCGCCACGCGAGTTGATCCCACAGCGTCGCCTCCACCGCCACAGTGCCCAACCGCCATCCCTGCGGCCCCTCGTTGCCATATCGCCGGATGAGTTCCCGCTCCTTCTCATCCAGCGTCACTTCGATCCGTTCGCGCTCCTCCGGTGTCACTCCCCCATGTGTACGATTTTCCTCATCCTCAAACCATGCTGCAAAGACACGCACAAACTGCAGCGCACGCTCCGAGGCCGTGGCCGCGATATTCTGGGGAGTCTCCTCCACCCACGTGCGCCAGTACTCGCCACCCTGCGCCACGCCGAGTTCCTCCGCCGTCGGCCAGCGAGCGCCAAGAAACCGCTCGTAAAACGCCCCCTTCGCCCCACGCGCCGTGCTCTCCTCAATCACCACCGTAAATCCCCGGCGCGGCACCGCTCCGAGCATCGAGCGCAGCGTCTCCTTCGCATCCTTCACTCCCCCATCATACCATCGCCCCACCTCCGTGGCGTGATACCCCTGCAACCCCGCCGAGCGCGCCGCCTCCGGGTTCTCCGCCGTATACTTTTCCCAAGAGGAGCCATTCGCCCATTCAATCAACCCGCGCGCCATCGTCTTCGAGATCGCCACCCGCTCAGGATACTCATCGTGTTTTTCAAAGAATCGCACCATCGAAAACATGTTCATCCCCACCGCCTCATCAGTCCCCACCGCACCGAGGCGCGCCTGGTAGCGATTTGCATGAAGATACATCAGCGCTGCCGCACCCGTGCTTCCTCCACCACGCCGCGTTTTCGTCACCACCATGCGACACGGAATCTGCCGCTCCTCGCAAAACACATACCGCTGAAACATGCGCCGCTGCAGCTCCGAAGGCACAAACGGCACCGCCTCGCGCGTCACCCGGTCCGACACCTTCCCAAATCCCATCGCCCACTCCACCGGATCGATCCGCGCTCCGGCCGTCTCAGGCTCCACGTATTCATCCGTGCGCGCCCCATCATCGATCGAAACGATCGCCAATTTTCCCCCGCCGGAATCCACCTCCACAATCCGCTCTTCGCCCTCTCCATCCATAGTGTGCAAAGATACCCCATCCCACAAAACCCGACAAGCGCCACTAACTCACCAGTCACACAATAACCACACTCCTCAAGGACTGTGGCCACACGCGCGGACATAACTCAATCCATAGTCATTCGTCATCCGTCATTCGTCTACTCCTCTCACCTCTCCACTTCTCACTTCTCACGCACCCTAACTACTCTTCCCCCTTCCCCTTCGCTTTCGCCGCCGGATTATTCACCGTTGGAAAAACCTTCGCCAGTTCCGCCTTCAGCTCCGCGTGTTCCTGCTTCCCCGCAAGATTCGTCCACTCATACGGATCATTCGAGTGGTCGTACAACTCCTCCCCACCATCCGCGTAGCGAATGTAACGCCACCGCTCCGTGCGAATCGCATGGTTATTCCGACCATGCGTCGTCACTGCGGGCAGCTTCCACTCCGCCTTGGGATCCGCGAGCAGTGGACGAATGCTCACGCCTTCCACGTGCGCAGGCTTTGGGACCCCCGCGACTTCGCACAGAGTGGGATAGATACTCATGAAATCCACAGGCCGCTCGCACACGCCTCCCGCCTTCGTCACTCCCGGCACCATCCAGATCAGCGGCGCGCGCGTCGCCTCCTCCCACAGTGCGAATTTCCGCCAGTGCTCCTTCTCCCCGAGATGCCAGCCATGGTCGCCCCACAGCACCACAATCGTATTGTCCCGGTAGGCCGATTTCTCCAGCGCATCCAGCACGCGACCCACCTGCCCATCGAGATACGAGATCGCCGCGAGATACCCCTGTACCGCCTCCTTCCAGCGTCCCGATTCCATCACCCGCGCATGGTCGCCAAACGCCTTTGCCATCTTCACTCCCGCGGGCGGAACATCATCCAGATCACCCGCCTTCACAGGCGGCAGTTCGATCTTATCCAGCGGATGCATATCATAGTATTTCCGCGGAACATTCCATGGCATGTGCGGCTTCTGAAATCCCAGCGTGAGAAAGAATGGCTTCTCGTGTTTCTTCCCCAGTTCCTCGATCCCATAGTCTGAGGTGCAACGGAATTTTGGACCGGTTTGTTGTTTAGTTAGATGAGAGGATGAGGGATTCGAAGTGGCTGGGGGATTTGTAACCGAGGGAGGAGTG
>JAYUWZ010000756.1:0-6906 GCA_043753265.1 Verrucomicrobiaceae bacterium | reverse complement strand
GCGCGATCCTTCAAGCCTCGCCACCACCTTCGCCCTCTCCCCAAAGCGGCAGAGGGCTGCCGCACTCCAAGAACTGGCGTAATCTTGTCGGCGCATTTACCATTTCGGGCCTTCACTAAGGTCGATCATACCACCACATTGGACGTTGAGCGTTGGGCGTTGAGCGTTGGACGTTTTGTATGAGAATAAGCTTCTCCGCCACCAACCCCTGCCACATGTGGCCGACCGCCCGCGCAGTCGCCGCCGAGGGAGCGCTGGGGCATTTTTATTCCGGCTATCCCGCTTGGAAAATCCATGGCGCAGATCCCGGAGTGCTGCGATGCTTTAGCTGGCGGACGAATATTGTCTACGGGCTGCTGAAGTATATGCCGGAGCGGCTCAGGCCGAGTTCACGGCGCTTGTTTACGTGGCAGGATACCGGTTTCGACCGCTCGGTGGGGCGGCATCTGGAGGGCTGCGATTTCATTCATGCGATGCCGGGGCAGGCGCTGCACACCTTTCGCGCAGCCAAGAAGCGCGGAGTGCGCACAGTGCTGAATCACGCCACCGGGCCGCTGCGCGAGTGGGTGAAGCTCATGCGGCCCGAGTATGAGCGCGTGGGGCTGAAGCTCGAGGACGTGTGCCCCAATGACGCGGCCTATTTTGCGCGCGAGGACGAGGAGTATGCGCTGGCAGATTACCACTGCGCTGCGAGCACGGTGGTGCGCGATCAGTTGGTGGGCATGGGCATCCCGCGCGAGCGGGTGTGGGTGGTGCCTTACGGGGCGGACACTGGTGCGCCCGTATTTGTGCGCGGCGAAAAAGACGAGGTGCCACGGAATTTCCGCATTCTCTTCGCGGGGCAGATTGGCGTGCGCAAGGGGCTCAATACGTTACTCGCCGCCCTGACCCTTGGGGGACGCAGTGACTGGCAGATGGACTTCATCGGCGCGCGGCTGGCGGAGAGCGCGGTGGATCTGGCTGCCTACAATGGCGCGGTGCCGCTGCATTTTCACGGGGCGGGATCGCAGGAGCGGCTGGCGCAGGCCATGCGCGAGAGCAGCGTGCTCGTGCTGCCCTCGGTGGAGGAGGGCTTCGGCCTCGTGGTGCCGCAGGCGCTGAATTGCGGGTGCCCCTGCGTGGTGAGCGACCGCGTGGGCGGCAAAGATCTCGTAAGGCATCGCGACAACGGCTCCATATTTCCCGTGGGGGATGCCGCCGCGCTCGCCGCCGAACTCGCATGGTGGGCGGAAAATCCGCGACGCACCACGGATAACTTCACGTGGACTCCCGGGGCGCGCACACTTATTGCAGAGAGCCACGCCGCACGATGAACTTTTTCCCGCGACCAGCGCCACGCACAGCCGGTGCAGTATCGCCACCCACCACCCCCGCAGCGCGGGCGGGGGGACCGCAGCGTCCTGGCGACGCGTGGATCATGCCCTGGCCCCGGCTCGATGCCACCTTCGTCGCTCTGCTGGGTCTGGTCTTCACCGCCTTTGCGCTCACCAGTGCCGGACGGCTCCCGTCGGATATCGCACGGATGGCCGCGCAAGGCGTGGGCCTTACACTCCTGGCCTCCTTCGCGTTTGAGTCGCGCAGCGGGCTGAAAAATCTCATCCGTGCGGACCTCATGGGCATCCTCGCCCTGTATTACCTCACGCTTTACGAGTTTCTTTTCCATCAACCCTACTTCGACCGCGCGGTCGTGCACGCCAGCCTTACGTTCGAGGCCGTGTGGGCGGTGATTCTTGGGTTTACAGGCATTTTCATTGGGCGGCATCTGCTCCCAAGGGGAAAGCAGCCTTTCCAGTCCATCATGTCGCGTGGGGTTCCCCCCGGCTGGCTGCCGATCCTTTTCTGGGGGGCGTTTTTCCTCGGCTATTTCCACATGCTGCTGGCAGTGGACTTCAATGTGGTGAGCATGGTGGATTACATGACGCGCGCCCGCTTTGAGCAGCCGTGGGGCCGCGGTCGCCTGGGCGACTGGAAGGCACTGGTGCACGAGTTGGAGCTACTACTCTACCTCGTGCCGCCGATTGGAGGGCTCATGCTCGCCAGGCCCGGACGCTATGGCGCAGGGCAGATTGCCCCCATGCTGGCGGGTCTGCTATTCACCTTTTTCTACGGCTTTGTGAGCGGCACGCGCAGCCTCTTCGGCGCGTTCCTTGTCACCTTCATGATTGCCTTTGCCTTTGCCTCGCCGCCCGAGCGCAGGCGCTACGTCGCCATGGTCTGCGGTGTCTGCGCGGCACTCATGATTTTCTCCACTGGTGCGATGCTGCAAATGCGCACGGTCGGCTTCAAGGCATGGATGGAAGGCCGCGGCTCCACACTCGTAAACCGGCAGAGCGCCTCGGTGTTTGTGGATGACAACCTGCTCGCAATCTCAAAAATTACGGGGCATTTCCCCGAGCGGCATCCGTATCTCGGCGCGGAGATTCCCTACATCGCGCTCATCCGTCCCATTCCCCGCGCGTTGTGGGCAATCGCGCTGCCCGGGGAAAAACCCACGGGTCTTTCCTTTGAAGTCGAGGACATCTTCGGAATGAAGGGGGTGACCATCGCCGCGACCTTTGTGGGCGAGGGCTACATGTCCGGCGGTCTCATCGCAGTAGTCGCGATGGGCCTGTGCCTGGGGTGGATGGCCGCGTGGTGGAACCGCCTCGCCTCGCCGAAAAACTCCGAGCTTGGCATGCTCATCTACGCATCCGGCTTTTTCGCGGTCACCATCACCATGCGGTCGCTCTTTGCCCTCACCACCGCCGTGCTGCCCTGTGTGGCTGGGCTCGTGGTGGGCAAATACGTGCTGCCCGCGGTGCGCAGGCAACTCGGAAAGCGCAGACCGGTGCTGCCGCCGAAGCTCCGAAAACCGCCGAATGCGCCGTGAGTGAACAGCGCGCCCCGGTTGCCCAAGGGCAGGCAGACAAGCTCGCATTCCTCGACGGCCTCCGCGGTCTCGCGGCGCTGTGGGTCATGCTGCACCACGCGCGGTGGCTGCTGTGGGAGGGCTGGGAGTCCTTTCGCGGACACCAGGGCGAATACACGGCCATCGGCAAGGCGCTCGTGTATCTGCTCGCGCCGTTCCGCTACGGACACGAGGCGGTGATTTTCTTTTTTGTACTGAGCGGGTTTGTGATCCACCTCGGCTATGCGAAGCGGCTCGTGGCTGCGCCGGACAGCGCGCAGTTTGGGTGGTGGGGATATTTCAAGCGGCGGGCGCGGCGGCTGTATCCGCCGCTGATTCTGGCGCTGGGGATCACGTTTGCGCTGGACGCGTACGGCAGTGCGCAAGGGTGGACGATTTATCGCGGGGCCACTGCGTATCCGCTGATTAATGGAACCGTGCAAAGCGATCTGGGCGTGGGCACGTTGATGGGGAACCTCGCCTTTTTGATGCACGGCTGGGTGCCATGCTACGGCACGAATGGTCCGCTGTGGTCGCTGCATTTCGAGTGGTGGTTTTACATGCTCTATCCGCTGCTCTGGCTGCTCGCGCGGCGCTCCTTTGCAGTCGCGACGGGCGCGGTGCTGGTGGCCTTTGTGGCGAGCTGGTTTGTAAAGAGCGGGGCGATGGTGCATGGGGCGCAAATTTTCACCGCGCTGCTCACGTGGTGGATGGGCGCGCTGCTTGCCGAGATTTACGCGGGGCGGTTGCGCGTGCGGTGGAGTGGGCTGGCACCGCTCGCGCTCCTGCTTCCGGCATTGCCAGTGGTCCTGCCCCGGATCGCTTCGCGTCTGCCTGCTGTGGCCTCCGGGTGGGGCGCGGATACGCTTTACGGGCTCGGTTTCATGGGCCTCTTTGCGCTGTGCTTTGCCCTGCGTGAGCGCGGCTGGAGTCTCTCGTGGCTTGGCAGCCTGCGTCCGCTGGGCGACATGTCTTACACGCTCTATGTGATTCACATGCCGGTGCTGGTGCTGCTGAGCGGATGGCTCATGGCGGCCTCGACGAATGCTGGGACGGGCGGCTTGCTTCCACGGCACTTCGGCTGGTTCTTTGTTGGCGCGGTGGTCTGCCTGCTTGTGGCGTGGGCGGCGCATTTCGTAGTCGAGCGACCCTTTGTGCGGAGAAAGCCCAGCGCATGATCAAGGTCGCATTTGTCAGCGTGGTTCCCTCTCCCTACCAGCGCGATTTATTCGCGGCGCTGGCTGCGCGCCCCGAGGTGAGCCTTCGTGTGGCTTACATGGAAAAGGCCGCGCCCGATTCGCCGTGGCCGGAAAAGCCTCTCGCGCCGTACGAGAGCTATCTGCGTGGATTTTGGTTTCGGGTGCGCCATGCACGCGTGCACATGAACTGGGGCCTGCCCAAGCCGCGCGACTTCGATGTGCTCGTGTGCAACACGCTCATGTCCCTCACCGGCCAGTGGCTCATGCGCGGCAAGCTGCGCAGCTCGCGCTGGATGTTTTGGGGTGAAAAACCGGGACCCCGCTCCCGCAAGCACGACATGCTCGCCGCGCCCTTGCAGAAGGCAGCGGGAATCGCGGCAATCGGCACGTGGGCGGAGCGCGAATACGCGGCGCGTTTTCCAGGCGTGCCGGTTTTCAATATCCCGTATCATTGCGAGCTTCGCGCGTTTGCCGACACCCCGCGTACGCAGCGCGAGCCGGGCACGGTGACGTTTCTTTTTTGCGGACAGATGATTGCGCGCAAAGGCCTCGACCATTTACTCACTGCATTCGCGACGCTGCCGGAGAATGCGCGCCTGCTGCTCGTGGGGCGCGAAGCGGAGCTCCCGCAAATGCTCGCCGCACTGCCCGAGCCCGTGCGCACACGGGTGCGCTACGCGGGCTTTCAAGCGCCCGATGCACTGCCGCAATTCTTCGCACAGGCGGATGTGTTCATCCTTCCAAGCCGCTACGATGGCTGGGGCGTGGTGGTGAATCAGGCGCTCGGCGCAGGCCTGCCAGTGATTGCCAGCGACCACGTGGGTGCCGCGCACGATTTGGTGGTGCCCGGCGAAAACGGCTTCCACTTTGCCGCTGGAGATGCCACGGCGCTGGGGGAAATGATGCGCCGATTTACCGACAACCCTGCTCTATGCGAAACAATGGGAGCTGCTTCGCGCGCGCGGGCAGCGGACTGGACGCCCGAGCGCGGCGCTGAACGGTGGGTGCGCGCACTGGAGGCTGTGAGGCGATGAAGATTCTTCTGGCCAGCACCAGCAGCGGCTCGCGCGGAGGCGGTGAACTCTATCTCCTTTATCTCGGGCGCTCCCTCGCGCAACGCGGACACGAGGTGTCTCTTTGGTGCGCCGCGCATCCGCGCATGGACGAACTCGCCGCGCTCTTCGCATCCATCGGCCCGGTGCATCGCAGCGAGTATACAAATACCTACGACCACCGTACCCGCAGCGTCGCCAGTTACCTGAATTTCACAGGCGCCGCGCGCATCGCACGCGAGTGGCTCGCGCTCGCGCCGGATCTCATCCACGTAAACAAACAGAACCTCGAGGACGGCCTCGACCTCCTGCGCGCCGCCATGCGCACGGGCCTGCCCTGCGTCACGACGATTCACCTTTCACAGACTGCCCGCTACCTGCGCGCGGTGCTGGCAGGGCTGCGCGACTTCGTGGCGCGCCGTGCATTGAAGGCCTGGCGCTGGCCGATGGTGTGTGTCCTGAAAGAACGCGAGCGCGACCTGCGCGCATTCGTGGGCGAGCGCAACGACGCCACCGCGATTGCCAATGGCGTGGAGCTTTACGACCTCTCCCGGCGCACTGAAATCCGCGCGGGGAAACGCAAGGAACTCGGCATCGCCGACGGGGAACTCCTCATCGCCGCAGTGGGTCGCATAGTTCCGCAAAAGCGCCCGATGGTCTTCCTCGAAACAGCGGAGCGCATCCACGCGAAGATCCCCACTGCACGATTTGTGTGGGTGGGCGATGGCACGCTCGGTGGCGAGTGGGACGCATGGGTGGCCGCGCGCGGGCTTGGCAAAGTGATTCGCCGCGTGGGCTGGCAGCGCAACGTGCGCGATTTCCTCTTTGCCGCCGATGTCTTCCTGCACACCGCCGAATTTGAAGGCCTCCCACTCGCAATCCTTGAAGCCCTCAGCGCCGCGCTGCCCTGCGCCATCACTCCCAATCTGCTCGCCGAAATGCCCTTCTTGAATGCAGGCAACTCCATCTCGATCAGCGAGGACGGCACATGGGCCTCTGTGCTCGCCGACCCCGCCCGACTGGCGGAACTCGGCGCCAACGCGCGCAAGCTCGCCGAAGCGGAGTTTTCCTTCGACATCATGGCCGCGCGCTACGAGGCGCTGTATCGCACAGTGACCACCCGCAAAGGATGACGCTGCATTTCCACGAACCGCCCCCGGCGCAAAAAGCCGGCGGGATCGATGCGGCAATCGTAAGCCTGCGCACCGCGATGGAAGCTACCGGAGCGCACGTGGAGATGAATCCCCCACGCCCCGAGGGTGCCACGTGCGCGCACTTCCACGGCCTGTGGCAGCGCTCCTTCCCAGCCATCGCCCGTGCATATCGCGAGCGCGGCATCCCCTATGTGGTAAGTCCGCATGGGATGCTGGAGGAATGGGCGTGGAAGCATCACTGGTGGAAAAAATTCCCTTACTGGCATCTCGTCGAAAAGCGCTGGATCCGCCACGCCGCCTGCGTACTGGCCACCGCCGAACCCGAGGCCGCGCGCATCCGCCACTTTCTGCCATCCACGCGCATCGAGACTCTACCGCTAGGCCTCACCGGCTCTGCACGCCCCGACTACGTCGCCGCGCGAGCACGGCTCGGCTGGGCTCCCGACGAACCCGTGCTGATCTTCCTCTCGCGTATCCATGAAAAGAAGGGACTCGATCTGCTGCTGGGCGCTCTCGTCGATCTCCACGGAAAGGTACCATCCGCCACACGCCTCGTCATCGTCGGCCCCGATGAGCAGCCCGAATACGCTGCCCGCTGCCGTGGCTTTGCCAGC
>JAYUWZ010000755.1:0-3219 GCA_043753265.1 Verrucomicrobiaceae bacterium | reverse complement strand
CTGTTGAGGCAGTTGAATGTCGCCCTCCCCGTTCTCTGCTGTGACCCAGCCCTCTTCGGAGCATCCCAGCCCTGCCGTCTGCCCGGTGCCCTGCGCGACGGCAACTGCCAGCGCCTTATCTACCTCGCGTAACCAATCTATGGAAAAAGCAACAACCCAAAATACCACAACCATGAACAAAACACCGAACCAGGCCCGAATGGAAGTCTTCCAGACAGGCATCCCGCTGCCGATTCCGAATGCGGAACTCGTGAAGGCGCTCCAGGGGAAGAAAGACGCAGGCACCACCGCCTTGGCATCTGCGCTGCCGCTGCCGAAAATCTGCTACGATCCGACCGGGAAGGATTACTACATCCCGGAGGACCATGGCGGCTACATCCGCGTGAGCGAAGGTTCGGCGATCATGACCCTGATGGGCACAGGCTACAGCCCCAAGTGCGCCGATGACGCCTTCCTCTCAGAGGTGGACGAAGCCATGTTGACTATCCGCGCCAAAAACAACGTTGAGCACGTGGGCTCGCTGGCTGGCTACCCAGTCGGCATGCGCACCGTCACGGGCCTACGGGTTTTGGTCACCAAGGAGGCGAAGCTGGTGGCTCCGAAGCCGGGAAACTGGCCGCTGTTGCGCGGCATCTTGGAAAAGGGCTTCGGCGTGACGCAACTGCCATACCTCTTAGCGTGGCTGAAGATGAGCCTGGAAATGTACGCCCAGTGCAAGTTTATGCCCGCGCCCGTGCCAGCCATTTGCGGCCCGGTGGATTGCGGTAAGAGCTTGCTGCTCGCGATCGTGCGTAAGTTGTTCGGGGGGCGTATGGCGTTTCCCTATTCCTACATGACAGGCCAAACGCCCTTTAACGGCGACCTCTTCGAGGCCGAGCTGTTGTCCGTCGATGATGAATGCGAGGCCCTCGACATGCGCTCCCGCCGCAACTTCGCCGCCAAGATTAAGCAAGTGGCCGTGACCTCGACGCACTACCACCACGCCAAAAACCGCCAGCCCGTCTCGCTCTCGCCGCTCTGGCGGCTGATGATCTGCTTGAACGACACTCCGCGCCGTCTCCAGGTGCTACCGCCGCTCGACAGCGATGTGGACGATAAGCTGATGCTCCTGAAAATGGAAAAGCACGCCATGCCCCTGCCGACCCACACCCCAGCTCTCCGCGCGCAGTTCGAGGCGGCGCTAGAAGCCGAGTTGCCCGCGTTCGCCGACTTCCTGTCGACGTGGAGCATCCCCGAGGAACTGGCAGCGGGGCGTGCTGGTTTCAAGGCCTACCACCATCCCGCCTTGGTGGGGGCGCTGAAAAGCACCTCGCCGGAGCAGCAGTTCATGGAAATGATCGACGAAACCATCTTCGACGGCCCCAACGCCCACAAAAGAGCGTCGTGGGAAGGATCCGCCGCGAAGCTGCAAGCCGGATTGGTGGAAGGTCCCTGTGGCCACGAGGCGAGGGGACTGCTGCGCCACTCGAATACATGCGGGACGTTGCTCGGCAGCATTGAAGATTGCGACTTGGGCCGCGTTAGCCAGCGGAAGACGAGGGGCAAGGTGGTGTGGACCATCTTGCCGCCTCCTGAAGACACCGGCGACGGTACGGGCATGGAAGCAGCCATGCAGCGCCTGCGTGAGAAGTTGAATCTGGGGGCCAAGGGATAGGCGCGCAGCCAAACGCCCGAAGGGGGGCGGGGGAGCAAGTTGGTGACAGCTTGCCTTCTCCGCCCTCTTTTTTTACCCATTTTTCTTTTCCGCGTAAATTTGAGAACATGCCCCCCGGCCCCCCTTTGATGGCGAGGTGGTGGGTTGCGTGCGGCGGTGGTTTGGAGGGCCGAGCCAGCTTGATGAGGTGGTTGACCGCTTGAAAACTGAAGATTGCAAGCGGGTGGTTTTCGGGTGGTGACGCCAGTGAGCGGTCGATGGGGTGATTTTCGGCGGGAATCCTAACGCTCGCAATGCTCCCGGTGTGGCCATTCGTGAAATCTATAGCCCCCTTCCCCTAAACCCGCGATTGAACATGCCCAAAACAGGCCCTGGCAGCTTGTTTGAGCGTGCCGCCAAATCGCATCCATGCAGGCCCGCAAAACTAACTGCATGGATATAGGCAGGTCGGGGTTTAATAAAGCCAGAGAGGGCGCTGCATCGTAAAGGTACCGCGCTTGGTCGAAAATGAAGACGTCTGAAAACATCTCCGTCGCTTTGGCTTGATACCGAAGTCTAAGCATGCGCTCCACGTTTAGGTGGGTCGGATACCCCAGTTGGCCCACGACCAAATCCGCAATGAGATGAGGCAACGGAATATCGCAGAACATTCTTCGTAACGGTGCTTGCAAGGAATCGAACCAGAAAAATGTGTCTAAGGCACGTTTGAACTGTTCGCTACAAGCTGCGTTATTGTGTTGGCCCCATCCCCCACCCACACTTTCGAAGTAATTTCGAATGAGGGACATGACCTCTATCGATTCGCCCATACGCCCGAACGGCAGCGTATCCTTCTGCAATGCTTGTCGAAATGCATCGTTCTCCGGAAGTAGTTCCCCGGCAACGACCTTTGCCCAAAGATATGGATATTGAGAAGGCGAGAGATTTGCGTGTCCGATTTTGTCTAAACCTTCCGCCAATCGCCACTTATCCGGAATGTGTCTGCTGGCACGAATCGCGCCTTCTAACATTTCCTTTTTTGCGAACAATTCGCGTCGTGTGGCAGGCAGAGCGTAAACTCTCCACCAAGGAACGAGTTTTCCTGCAAATTCCGCGGTAAACCTGGAAACGAAGTCGCTGTAATACTCTGACAGGTTTTCCCTAATGTGGTTGAAGTAGCGATTCGGTGTTGGATTGTCCCTGTGGGAAACCACTCGGTCTTCGACTTCGTAAGATGAATAGACTGGTTCGTCGTAACGAGCCCCATACCACGCCGCCATTCTTTTGACCCAATTTTCTGGATCCTGACCGTCCGTGAGAGCGCTGCTGAAGTTTGTGATTAACGCTGAAAGTGGCGAGAGTCGCTGGTGTAAAAAAAGCTCTTTAAGCACTGGCCATGTTGGGGGGCTTCCGCCAAAAAGCGGACCGCAGGCATCGATGTAGATAATGTCGAACCGTTGAGGAACAATGCTGAAAAATTCGTGGAGTGAGCCGCAATGGAGTTTAACAGGAAGCTGGCTCTGCCTAAGGTCCTCTGTTGCTGACTTATAGTGCTCCTTGTCACACTCCACTGCCCATACATTTTC
>JAYUWZ010000754.1:0-6912 GCA_043753265.1 Verrucomicrobiaceae bacterium | reverse complement strand
CGACCTTGGTGACTTTCGGCACCTGGTGGACGTTCACGTAGCCGTGCTGCGACTGGAGCGCAGGAATCACGCGGCTTTTATATTCTTCGTAGAGTGCTGGAGCGCCCATGGCTTACTTTTTGGCTTTGGCCTCGCTTTTTTCGAGGATTTTAACGTTGGAAATGTGAATCGGGCCCTCACGTTCGAGGATTGCGCCGTTCGGATTGTCCTGGCTCTTCTTGGTGTGCTTCTTGATGAGGCGCACGCCTTCGATGAGGACTTGGGATTTTTTCGGGAGCACCGCAAGGATCTTGCCGGATTTACCAAGATGGTTTCCGCTGATCACCTGGACGGTGTCGCCTTTTTTGACGTGAAATTTGGAACGATTAGCCATGGCTCAGAGCACCTCCGGAGCGAGGGAGATGATTTTCATGAAGTTCTTCTCGCGAAGTTCGCGGGCAACCGGGCCGAAGATGCGGGTGCCCTTCGGGTTGTTGTCCTTGTCGATAATCACGATTGCGTTGTTGTCGAAGCGGAGGTAGCCGCCGTCTTCGCGTTTGACAGGCTTTTTGGTGCGCACGATGACGGCGCGAACCACTTCACCCTTTTTCACGCTGCCGCCGGATTGGGCTTCGCGAATATGAGCAGTGATGACGTCGCCCACGTGAGCGTGGAGCGTCGGCTTGCCAATGACACCAATCATCTTGGCCATGCGGGCGCCGGTATTGTCGGCCACATCGAGCCGGGAACGAATCTGAACCATATAAAATTAGTGTTTGAGGATTTCGACGACGCGCCAGCGCTTCAGTTTGCTGATCGGGCGGGTTTCCATGATGCGGACGAGATCGCCAGGCTGAGCCTTGCCTTCCTCGTCGTGTGCATAGAACTTTTTGATGTGCTTGACGATTTTTCCGAACTTGGGATGGGGAACGCGGGTCTCGGTGGAGACGACGACGGTCTTGGACATCTTGTTCGAGACAACCTTGCCGACGCGGGTCTTGCGGAGGTTGCGTCCCTCCTCAGTCGCGGGAGCTTCAGTGGTGGCGGTATCGCTCATGGATTAAATGGTGTTACTTGGCCGGCGCGGCGGCCGTCTGGGTTTTCTTCGTGAGCACCGTCTCGATGCGGGCGATTTCGCGGCGCAGGGTGCGCAGTTCGCTGGGCTTCTCAAGCTGGCCGCTGGCCTGCTGGAGTCGGAGGTGGAAAATCTGCTCGCGCAACTCGCGCTTGCGGGCGCGGAGTTCATCGGGCGTCAATTCGCGGATTTCTTTGGTCTTCATACGCGGCAATTAGTGGCGCGTGAGGAACTTCGTCCTCACGGGAAGTTTGTCGGCGGCAAGGCGGAGCGACTCGCGGGCGAGGCTCTCAGGAATGCCATCCAGTTCGAACAGGATGTTGCCGGGGCGGACAGTGGCTACCCAGTATTCCGGCTGGCCTTTGCCTTTACCCATTCGGGTTTCCGGCGGACGGGCGGTTACGGACTTATCGGGGAAGATACGGATCCAAAGCTTGCCTTTGCGCTTCATGTTGCGAGTCATCGCGACACGGGCGGCTTCGATTTGGGTGTTGGTGATCCAGGCGCGTTCGAGGGTCTGTAGACCGAATACGCCGTAATCGAGGTTGATGGTGCGTGTCGCTGTCCCGGCGCGGCTGCCGCGCTGGGTTTTGCGATACTTCACGCGTTTGGGCATCAAAGGCATTGTATGTGTTTCCTAGTAAAATTAAGCGTTGGTTGCGACAGGTGCCTCGGCTGCAGGCGCGGGAGCCTCAGCGGGAGCGCCCTGGTCGCGGCGGGGTCCGCCGCCACGGCGGTCACCACCACGGTCGTTGCGATCATTGCGGCGGTCACCACGACGGGGTTCCTGGCCCTCGCGGTTTTCGTTGGCCTTCTCGCCCTTGCAGATCCAGCACTTGATGCCGATGATTCCGTAGGTCGTGCGGGCTTCGGCAAAACCGTAGTCGATAGGGGTGCGAAGGGTATGGAGGGGAATTTTGCCCTCACGATACCACTCTGCACGGCTGATTTCAGCACCACCCAGGCGGCCAGCGCAGCGGACTTTGATTCCGTCGGCACCCTGCTCCATGGTGATTTGAAGGGATTTCTTCATCGCACGGCGGAAGCTGATACGGCGCTCGATTTGCATCGCGATGTTCTCGGCGACGAGCTGGGCGTCCAGGTCGGCGTTCTTGATTTCAACGATGTCGATCTTGACCTGCTTGCCACCGGAGAGCTTGGAGATCTCGTTGGTCATCGTCTCGATTTCAGCGCCCTTGCGGCCAATCACGATGCCCGGGCGGGCGGTGTGGATGGTGACGCGAAGGCTGTTCCAGGCGCGCTCGATGAGCACCTTGGAGACTGCGGCGAGCTTCAGCTTGTCCTTGACGTAGGAGCGGATCTTGATGTCGCTCGAAAGAAATTCAGGGAACTCCTTGCGAGTGGCGAACCATTTGGAACGCCAGTCTTTGTTGACCGCGAGGCGGAAGCCGATGGGATTGGTTTTCTGGCCCATGAGTTATTCTTTGGAAGTTTCAGCCGTAGTGGACTCAGCCTTTTTGGCTGGTTTCTTTGTTGCGCCGGTTTTCTTAACGGCCTTGCGGGCCTTCGGGGCGCGGGACTTGATTTCGACTTCGTCGGTCAAGGTGATGTAAATGTGGCAGGTGCGCTTGCGAATGGGACCCGCGCTGCCGCGAGCCTTCGGGATGAAGCGCTTGATGGTGGGGCCTTCGCCGGCGACCGCTTCCTTCACGACGAGCTTATCAGCGCGGAGGTTGTGGTTGTTCTCGGCATTGGCGATGGCGCTTTTCAGCGTCTTCTGCACGAGGACTGCGGCCTTCTTCGGGCTGAACCCGACGATGTCGAGAGCGGCTGCGACGGGGCGACCCTGAATCTCGCGGGTCACGTCGCGGACCTTAAAGGCCGACATACGGGCGTATCGATGGCTGGCTTGGACTTCCATTTGAGCAGTTAAATTTTTCGGTTACTTTGAAATTGGTTTTAATTGAGCTGGGATTCGACCTTCACGACGTCCCCCAGCTTTACGGGGTCTTTGTCTGAGACAAGATTCTGAATGATGGTGCCGCAAAAGTTTTGGCGCGCATCGACTACCCGGACGGTGGCCACTACTTTGTCTCCGCGGCGCACCTGGAAAGGCATGCCCACTTTGACTCCGTGTTTGCTACCGAGATTGATGACCACGCAGCCGATGTCCGGCTTTACGGCGCTTACTTTGCCGTTGGTCAGGTCGGCTGCAGGGACTGCAGCTTCCGCGGCTTTGTCGAGCATATCGCCGGCAACTGCCCTTGTAAGGGCTTCGTCGGCTCGCTTCAGCTCGGTCTCGAGTACGATTTTCGCGTCGGGGTCGGGCTGCTTCGAATACTCGGTGGCGACCTGGACAATCCGAATGAGGGATTTGCTCAGGGCGTCGCGGGCGCTGTCGCTTTGGCGAAGGGTGTTGACGGCCTGCAGGAGACGCTGCTCCAGCGCGGTCGGGCTTGCGGTGCTCGTTCCGAGCGCCTCCATCCGATCCGTCAACTCTTTCACCTGGCGCTTGAACACCTCGGCCTCGGCAGTGGTGGCCGCCGCCGTTTTTTTGGCGTCGTCCAACTCTGACTTGAGGCGCCGGTTTTCGACGACAAGTTTTTCAATCGCGGCGAGTGCGGAGGATTCCGCGCTATCGCCGGGTTCAGAATTTGTATTTGGCAAAGAACGTTCGTCGCCTTGGGCGACGGCCCCGCAGAGTGCGAGGCAGGTGAGTGTCGTGGCGAAGGTGGCGGTGATTTTGGATTTCATTGCTGTCGTCCTCGGTCTCCGCCGGCTGCGCTACTTGGCTACCTTGGCAGTGTGAGCCCCGTGCTTCTTGAAGATTCGCGTTGGCGAAAATTCTCCAAGCTTGTGGCCCACCATGTTTTCGGTGACGAACACCGAGTTGAAAACTTTCCCGTTGTGAACGAGGAACGTGTGTCCCACGAAGTCGGGGACGATGGTCGAGCGGCGCGACCAGGTTTTGATCGGCTTCTTGCTGCCGACTGTGTTGAGCTTGTCGATCTTCTCGAGCAGGTGCTGCTCGATGAAAGGTCCTTTTTTGAGGCTGCGTCCCATAGGTTAAGAGAATTAAAGGGCGGCTTTCTTCGTGGAGTTCTTGCGCTGCATGATGAACCGGTCGCTGGGCTTGTGCTTGCGGCGGGTCTTGAAACCCTTGGAAAGCTGACCCCAGGGGGACATCGGGTGATGGCGTCCGCCACCGCCCTTGGACTTGCCCTGACCGCCACCCATGGGATGGTCAATCGGGTTCATGGCCATACCGCGAACGGTCGGGCGAACACCCCTCCAGCGGCTGCGACCAGCCTTGCCGGAGCTTACATTCATGTGGTCGACATTACCAACCTGGCCAATGGTCGCCTTGCACTTCACGTGCACCCGGCGGATTTCACCGGAGGGCATCTTGAGAAGAGCGTAATCGCCTTCGCGGTTGTTCAGAATCACGCGGGCACCGGCGCTGCGGGCCATCTGGCCACCGCGACCTGGCTGGAGTTCCACGTTGTGGATATCCACACCCAGGGGAATCTCGGCGAGAGGAAGGGCATTGCCCACCTTGGCTTCGACACCGCTTCCGGCGGAGACTTTGTTGCCGACCACCAAGCCCACGGGGGCGAGGATGTAAGCACGCACTTTGTCGGCGTATTCGATAAGAGCGATACGGCAGGTGCGGTTCGGATCATACTCAATCGCGATGACGGTGGCCTCGCCAGTCGTCTTGCGCTTGAAGTCGATGATGCGATACATCTGCTTGTGACCCCCGCCGATGTGGCGGGTGGTGATGCGTCCGTTGTTATTACGGCCACCGGTCTTGGGCTTTGCCTGGACGAGCTTCTTTTCGGGCTTGGACTTCGTGATTTCCGCGAAGTCGGGAAGCGCTTTGAAGCGGCTCGTCGGGGTAAGTGGTCTGAAAGTTTTAAGTCCCATGTGTTCTCCTTGGCTTAGGCGATTTCGATTTTCTCACCGGGTGCCAGCGTGACGATGGCTTTTTTCCAGTGATTGCTGCGGCCCGGGTGGCCGGTGCGACCACGCTTGAACTTGCCGTCGTAGCTGCTGGTGTTGACCCGGACAACCTTCTTCTTGAAGAGCTTCTCGATTGCCTGGCGGATCTGAATTTTGTTCGCGTCAGGACGTACTTTGAAGACGTACTGGTTGCACTTCTCGGCAAGGACGCTGGCCTTTTCCGTGAGATGGATGTTGAGGATGATGTCGAAAGGCGCGTTCATTTGTTGATGCGCTCCGCGAGCTGGGTGAGTGCGTCGTTCGTCAAAACAATCTTTTTGTAGAGGAGCAGGTGCTCCGTGTTGACGTCCGAACTGGTGATAAGCTGTGCAGGCTGCACATTGCGTGCGGCGAGCTTGGTGTTCTCATCGAATTCGCGGCCAACGAACAGGGTCTTGGCCTCGGGCGAAGTGCCAGCGATGAGTTTTACGAAATCCTTGGTCTTGGGAGTGGCAACCGAGAAGCTGTCGACGATGAGGACGTCGCCAGCGAGGATGCGGGCGCTAAGAGCCTTGCGGAGAGCAACGCGCTTCGTCTTCTTCGAGATCTTCTTGCTGTAGTCGCGGGGATGGGGTCCGAAGACCACGCCACCGCCGACCCACACGGGGCTGGAGCGGTAACCGGCGCGGGCGCGGCCCGTTCCCTTTTGCTTCCACGGCTTGGAGCCGGAGCCAGCCACGGTGCCTTTCGTTTTGACGCTCGCGGTGCCGCTGCGGCGATTGGCGCGATAAGCGACGACGGTTTCGTGAACTGCCTGGGTGTAACGCCCGTTGGTAACGAGCTCAATATTTGCGGCCTTGGCCGCTTCGGGTGTGAGAACGTTGGCGCTCATTATTTACCAGCCTCCTTGCTGACTCTTACTTTCTTGGCGGGGCGAACCACCACATAGCTGCCGGGCTTGCCGGGGACTGCGCCACTGATGAGAATGACACCTTCCTCTTCGCGCACTGCAACAACCTTGAGGTTCTGGACGGTGATGCGCTCGTCACCCATGTGACCAGGCATTCCCATGTTCTTCCAGATGCGACCCGGTGTGGAGCGCATGCCGATGGCGCCGTTGCGGCGGTGCATCATGTGACCATGCGTTTGAGGCTGGCCGCTCATGTTATGCTTCTTCATGACGCCCTGGAAGCCATGGCCCTTGCTTTGGCCGATGACGTCCACCACGTCGCCTGCGACGAATTGATTCACCGAGAGGTCTACGGTGTCACCGAGCTCAGCGTTGTCGGGAAGGCGGAATTCCTTCACGTGCTTTTTCGCTTCGCTGCCAGCCTTTTTGAATTGGCCGAGGTCAGGTTTGATGACGCGTTGTTCCTTCTGCGTATCGAAGCCGACTTTCACGCCGACGTAGCCGTCGGTCGCAATGGTCTTCTTCTGAAGGAGGGTGTTGCCGCCTGCTTCGATGACAGTGACGGGAGTAATAACGCCCTTGCTGTCATATACACGGGTCATGCCCAGTTTTTTGCCCAAAAGTCCGATCTTCATTGGTTCGTCAGATCTTGATTGTGATGTCGACGCCCGCGGGGAGGTTGAGCTTGCGAAGCTCATCCACCGTCTTTGCTGTCGGCTCGATGATGTCGAGAAGACGCTTGTGGGTGCGGATTTCAAATTGATCCATGCTCTTCTTGTCCACGTGGGGAGAGCGGTTCACGGTGAATTTCTCAATGCGCGTGGGCAGGGGTATGGGCCCGGCGACGCGAGCGCCGGTGCGCTTGGCCGTTTCGACAATCTCCGCGCTCGAAGCATCGAGCACGCGACTATCGAAGGCCTTGAGACGAATACGAATTCTACCTGACATTGAGATATACGGAGAGAGAGAACTGTGAACTATGCGTGTTCTACTTCAGGATCTTCGCCACGACGCCCGCGCCCACGGTGCGGCCGCCTTCGCGAAT
>JAYUWZ010000753.1:0-6912 GCA_043753265.1 Verrucomicrobiaceae bacterium | reverse complement strand
CATCAATGGCCGGGAGAGCTGGGAGGACATCGTCGAATTCATGAGCGGTCGCCGGCCCAGCACCTGCCCCGCCGATCTTCGCTCCGCACCTGGCACCGCGAAGATTTTCGCGTTGATCTATCAGGGCATTGATGCCGTCCGCAAAATTCGCGAGGTCCTCGGGCCCACGGATCCTTCCAAGGCACCGCACGGCACCATCCGCCGCGAATTCGGCGAGACCATCATGGTCAACGCAGCCCACGCCAGCGATAGCGCAGACAATGCGAAGCGCGAAATGGGCATCGTCCAAATCAACGACAACAATTTCCGTTCCCTGGTCGAGAGCTGGTTCGCCAAGTAATCGCCCGTGACCGAACACCACCAAATTCCAAATCCTATAAACGCCATGTCACTCGCCCACCGCTCCACTATTCTTACTCCGTCGCTCACGCTCGGAATCGACAGCAAGGCAAAGGCAATGAAGTCCGAAGGAATCGACGTCTGCAGCTTTGCTGCCGGCGAGCCCGATTTCGACACGCCCGAGCACATCAAGGCCGCCTGCGTGGCCGCCATCCAGTCCGGCTTCACCAAGTACACGCCCAGCAGCGGCGTGCCGGAACTGCGCCAGGCCATCAGCGACAAGTTCAAGGCCGACAATGGCCTCGACTACAAGCCGAGCCAAATCGTCGTCAGCAACGGCGCCAAGCACTCCTGCCTCAATGCCATCCTCGCCTGTGTGGGCGAGGGCGACGAGGTGATCATTCCCGCGCCCTTCTGGCTCAGCTACCCCGAGATGGTTCGTCTCGCCGGTGGCGAGCCCGTGATCGTGCAGACCAAGGAAGAAAACGGCTGGAAGATGTCCGCCGACGAATTCCAGGATGCCATGACCCCTCGCACCAAGATGGTGATTTTGAACAGCCCCGGCAACCCGACCGGCGCCGTTTACACCCGCGAGGAACTCGAGGCCATCGGCGAAGTCGCCATGGGCGAGGACATTCTCATCCTCTCCGACGAAATCTACGAGAAGCTCGTTTATGATGATGTGAAGCACGTCTCCATCGCGTCGCTGAGCAAGGAACTCTACGACCTCACCATCACTATCAATGGCTTCAGCAAGAGTTACGCGATGACCGGCTGGCGCCTCGGCTACCTCGGCGCTCCCGAGCACATCGCCAAGGCCGTCGATGCCATCCAGAGCCACAGCACCAGCGGCTGCACGAGCTTTGCCCAAAAGGGCGCGCTCGCCGCACTCAAGGGCGACCAGACTCCGGTGGAAGACATGCGCGCGGAATTCGATATCCGCCGCCAGTACATGACCAGCCGCCTCGCGAGCATGCCCAAGGTGACCGTGGTCGCCCCGGAAGGCGCGTTCTACGTCCTGGCCAACATCAGCGGATTCGGCCTGAACTCCACGAACTTCGCGGATCGCCTGCTCAGCAAGCACCACGTGGCCGTGGTTCCCGGCATCGCCTTTGGCGACGACCGCACCATCCGCTTCAGCTACGCGACCAGCCTGGACATCATCAAGAAGGGCCTCGATCGTTTCGAAGAATTCTGCAAATCGCTGTAAAAGCCACAGCTTTGTAACAATAGGGTTTGACGAAACCGCCACCGGGATTCACATCCGGTGGCGGTTTCTTTGTCTGAACCCAACCCCATGAACGACATCCTAATCCTTGGCGCGGGGAGCGCCGGCCTGATGGCTGCGCTTGCTTTGCACCGGAAGCTGCCCGGCGTAAAAGTGCGCATCGTGCGCAGCCCGGAAATTGGCGTGATCGGCGTCGGTGAAGGCACGACCCCGCTGTTTCCACAGTTTCTTTTCAACTACCTCGGTCTCGACCGCACGGGATTCTATCGCGATGTGGAGCCGACCTTTAAGCTCGGTGCCCGCTTCCTCAAATGGGGACCCCGTCCCCATTTCGATTATCCGTTTGAGACCACTTACGACGCCCGCACCCCGGGCCTGCCGCGTCTCAATGCATGGTATGACGACTGGGACTTTGGCTACTGCAATGTCCCCTGCGCGATGATGAATCGCGACAAGGCCTTCCCGCGTGGCAAGGACGGCCAGCCCATGCTCATCGAGTACTTCGCGTTCCACATCGAGAATACCAAGTTCGTGGGTTTCCTCGAGAAATCCGCGCGAGCGCTGGGTATCCCTTTCATCGATGGAAAAGTGCAGAGTGTGAAACGCGGCCCGCAGGGCGTGGCCTCGCTCCACTTGGAGGATGGGCGCACGCTCACCGCCGATCTCTATATCGACTCCAGCGGTTTTCGCGCGGAGTTGATGCGCGCGCTCGATGTGCCGCACATTCCTTTTGATCGCACCCTGTTTTGCGACCGCGCCGTGATCGGCGGGTGGGCGAGGACGGATGAGCCCATCAAGCCCTACACCACCGCCGAGACCATGGATGCGGGCTGGGCGTGGCAGATCGAGCACGAGCACTTTATCAATCGCGGCTACGTCTTCGGCTCCCGCTTCATCAGCGACGATGCCGCGCGCGAGGAGTACCTGCGCAAAAATCCGAAAGTACCCGCGGACTCCACGCGCGTGGTGAGGTTCCGTTCCGGGCGGCAGGCGGAATTATGGAAGGACAACGTGGTGGCCATCGGCAACGCGAGCGGCTTCGTCGAGCCACTGGAGGCGACCGCCCTCACGATTGCAGTGCTGCATCTCAAGATGCTGGTGCAAATGCTCCGGCACTCCGAATTGGAGCCCACCCCAAGCCTGCGCGCGATTTACAACAAGCGCGCCACGGAGCAGTGGGACGACACGCGCGATTTCCTCGCGTTGCACTACCGTTTCAACACCACGCTCGATACACCTTTCTGGCAGACGTGCCGTTCCGAGTGCGACTTGGGGGAGCTCCCAGGCTTCGTTGAATTTTACCAGGAGAACGGCGCCTCCTCGCTCGCTACTCATGCGCTGCCCGGCTACCGCGCCATCTACGGCCTCGATGGGCACTTCGCCATGCTCGCCGGCCAGCAGGTAAAGCGGCGCAAACGGCCCACCCACAACATGGCTGAATCCGCCGCATGGCAGCGCGCCGCCGCCCAATCCCGCGCTGCTTCTGACAACGCGATGGATATCGGCTCCACGCTCAATGCCATCCGCTCACCCGGCTGGACTTGGAGAGCCCCGGAAGTGGTCGGCCACACGTCCTTGCAGCTTTAGAGGGCAACTGCCCCCTAAGCGCCGTCGTTATGAAAAACCAAAACACAGGGCGCATTTTTTTTGAAAGCAGGTGAACCGGGGCGTTCGATAGCCCAGCGCTCAACGAAGTCACGGGGCGCGATGCGGTGTTTTTAACCTTCCCTAACTCCTGTCATCTTGAGGGAGCTTTAAGCGACTGATTCGAGCGGAGCGAGAAAGCCTGCCGCAGGCAGCCCGAAGGGTTCCCGCGGAGGCGGGAAGCAGCGATCCCGTCCGAATTCAATGGCCTTTGGTTCACCTCGGAACTCCAGAGACGCTCGATCTGTCTTTCAACGAGTTGCTGTGTAGCCTGCCCCTACCGCGGCAGCCCCCCCGCCTGCAAAACAGCCGTCGCCATCTTGTTGATGGTAATAGTGGGTGCCTGATCTTCGAGTGCCGGGCAGCCGAACCATTTCCGGCAAATCTGGCAGTAGCTTTCCATCTGCGATTTGGAGAATCCGATGGGGGGATTTGCGTAGACCGAGGAAGGTCCGATACTGGGTGAATTGACCCCCATCGCGTGCAAAATGCCGACCAACTGGGCAATGACCTTTGGACGCTGGCTGGCGGGCGTCGCGACCGGAGCCCCTTTGGTGACGGGTCGGGCCTTCTTCTTTGCAAGCCGGCTCATCACAGTGAGTCGCTTGAGGATTTCCTTGAGGGCATTGATGTGCGCCTGGATTTTTTGTGAGATGGACGGTGTGGATGTGGCCATGATCGCGGAGTTTTGGAGTTGAGCGGGCGGCCTTCAGGGAAACGCCACCCACTCATTACAGGCGCGGCGCTGCCGACAGGCGGGACATTTTTGTTTGCCGCCCTGCCGTACGTAGTCCCGCCTTCAGGCGGAAGCCACGGTTCAAACCATACTGGCATCCTGATTGGTTTTCCGGATGCATCATTTCGATAATGCTGGCGGGTGTGATTTAAAGTATGGGTAGTGCGGGTACAACGAGGAATGGGCACACACGAACCTACGCCAGTTCGTGGAGTGCGGCAGCCCTCTGCCGCTTTGGATGGTGGTTGGGAATTTTGGGCGGGCTGGTAGGGAAAACTATGCAGATTCTCCCTTGCGATCACTCAGCCATACCGCCCCCGCCTACGCCCAGCATCCAAAGCGGCAGAGGGCTGCCGCACTCCACGAACTGGCGTAACACTGCGCCCCCTTTCCCCTTTCATCCGCCCGTACTTTAAATCACGCCCCCCGCTACAATCTCCACGGTGGCGTCTCACGCAGCAGTCGGTTATGAATGGCGCGACATGCAATTTCACCATACCAGCGCCGGGCGTACCGGCGGCAACACTTGTGGCTGATTCCCCGCTTCCATCCTGGACGCCGGGCGATGTGCTCGATCTGGAGTGCCTGTATGCCGGGGGCCGCGCGCCCACCTTGGAGGAGCGCGGGCAGCTTGTGCAGGCGTCCGCGCCCCAAGGCGTCGGCAGCGTGCCCCGGCGGGACTTGTTCCAGCGCTGGGTGTGGATGCGGAAGGCGGCGGGCAATGAAGGGCTGCACGGGGCGACGCTGGACCGCATCTTCCGCGTCGCGCGCGTGCTGGGCTGGGCAGTCGGCCTCGCGCTCGGGGCTTCGAGCGCCGGGGGGTATCTGTTGTATTTTGGAAAGGAACCCGTGAATCCGGTGTGGTTCTTCCTGTGGCTCGTCCTGTTCCCCATTCTATTCAGCGTAGGCATCCTGGTGCTCGCACGTGCGTGGCACGACTGGAGCGGACCGGGCACCTTTGCATGCTGGGCGGTGGGTGCGGTATGCAACCGCCTGGGCGGCTCAGCGCGGGCGACGTGGCAGGCGTGGTCGGGGCTGGCCGCGCGGCACCGGGAGCGGCACGCGCCCCTTGCGATCCTCCCCCTGGTGGGAATCACCCAGCGGGCGGCTTGCGGATTCTCCATCGGCGCACTCCTCGCGCTGCTCCTGTATGTGGTGGGGAAGGATATCGCCTTTGGGTGGCAGAGCTCCGTGGGGTGGACCGCAGAGACCTGGCACGCCATGGCGCGCGGTATCGCCTCGCCCTGGACCTGGTTCGCCCCGGGCGCATGCCCCACCCTTCAGCAGGTGAGGGAATCGCAGTTCACGTATGCGGGAGGTGTTGGCGGCATCAACCCATCGGCCTCGCAGTCCTGGTGGCCATTTCTCACGGGGTGCCTCGCTGTTTGGGGCGTGGGATTGCGCGCACTGGTGATTCTCTTCCTCAACTGGCGGGAACGCGCCGCGCTGCGCGCGCTCGATTTTTCCCATAGCGATGCGAATGCCCTGCATCGTGCCCTCACCGGCCCGCTCATCGATGCCGAGCCCATCTCGGAACATGCCCAGACCCCCGGTGCGGAGACCGCCCGCGCACACCACGCCCCAGGCCGGAGCTGGCTGCTTTTGATGACGGATACTGCCAGCCCCGAGCATGCCGGTAAAGCGGTGGCTCAGGCGCTCGGCGGCGCAGTGGTGGAGGTGCATTTCATCGCCGTGGATGCCCCAGGCGAAAACGCGAGGGCCCTGGCGCAGGTGGCGGAAAGCACCTCGCCCGTCGCCGTCTTTTTCCCCGCCGCGCGCGACCCCATCCTCGCCATCAAAAAATCCCTCGCCGCCATCGTCGCCGCAAGCGCCGGACGGGAATGCGTAGTGCTCCTGCACGGGGATGCCTCGCGGCTCGCGCTGTGGCGCAAGTTTTTCGCCGCGCACCGGCTGGAACTGGAACTCATCTCCGTGTCATGAGCAGCCTTCCCGCATTTGCAGTCGTCGGCGCCGTGAATCACGGCAAGTCCAGCGTGGCCGCCACGCTGGCCGAGAGCGACGCCGTGGGGATCAGCAATTTCCCCGGCGAGACGGTGGTGTGCCAGCGCTTCGTGTGCAGGGATTTGTTCGTGTTGTGGGACACCCCGGGCTTTCAAAATCCGCGCGACATGCTGCAGGTCATCGGCCCGGAGGCCCGCGACTCCACGGATCCCCTCGCGGTCTTCCGCGCGTTTGCGGCGCGTAAGGCGGGCAAGGGCGACTACGATGCGGAGTGCGAACTCCTGCGCCCGCTGCTCGACGGAGCGGCCATCCTGTACGTGGTGGATACCTCCCAGCCCATCGAGCGCCTGCACGAGGCGGAAATGGAAATCCTGCGCCTCACCGGGCGCCCCCGTCTCGCGGTGCTCAACGCCACGCGCGAGCCCCAGCACGATGCCGCGTGGCGCGCGCGGCTCGGGCAGCAATTCGGCGGAGTGCACGAATTCAACGCGCATCGCGCCAGCGCCCACGATCGCGCGGAACTCCTGCGCGCCATGTCCACGCTCAGCGCGGAATGGAAGCGCCCCCTCCGTGAGGCCGCCGATGCGCTGGAGGCCGACTGGACGCGCCAGCTCCGTGACGCGGCGACCCTCCTCATCGAGTTGCTCGACGAGGCGCTCACCCACACCGAGAGCGCATTCCTCCCGCGCAACAAGACGGATACCAAACAGGCCGTCGTGGCGGAATCGACGCAGCGCTTTTACCAGACCATTGCGGCACGCGAGGCAAAGACGCACCACGCGCTCATTGCGCTCTTCCGGCATCGCCTCGTGGAAATGCGCTCCGAGGAAAGCGGCTTTTTTGCGGAGGATCTCTTTTGCGAGGAGACATGGAAGGTCTTTGGCCTGCCATGGTGGGCGCTGGCGGCCCTGGGATTTGGCACCGGCGGCTTCCTGGGCTTCAAGGCAGGCATGCTCGGCGAAGCGGTGATGCCCTCCGGTGTCTCCACTACGGTGGGGACGCT
>JAYUWZ010000752.1:0-6915 GCA_043753265.1 Verrucomicrobiaceae bacterium | reverse complement strand
TGGCGTGTGTTTGGCCAGAGGGCCAACACAATAATAGCGGCGATTTAAGGGTGCCGCCACCGGCAGTCGCGAAAGGTATCCGCCGTTGCCATGTTTCCAAAAACGGAGATTCGGGATGGCCGTGCGATTTTGAGATGGGCACCCGGGAGGGCTCAATCGTGAGGCGGCGGACGTTTGAAATTTTCCTGAACTGCGCGAAATGTCCGAAGCATTCAAGCCCGTAGGGCTGCCACAACAATAGCCGTGGGTGAGCGCAGCGAGCCCACGGATCAGCGGCGACCTATGCACCGCGTATGCGGTGCCACAGAAGTTCTCGATGCTAGGAAAGATACTTTTCATCGAATGGAATCCCCGCCTCCGCGAGAAGGGTTTTAAGTTCATCCAAATAGGAAATCTTTTTGTGATGCTCCTGCTGGCCCTTGATGTATTCGGTCAGCCGTTCCTTTTCGCCAATGGAATGCGTGAATGCGGCATACCCATCCTGCCAGCCGAGCCAATGCGGGAAAATGGCCTCCTCGTTAATCCACGTGGTTGAGGCACTCTTCACGGTCTGAATGTATTTTGAAACGGCGACCGTGGGGTGGATGTGCGTCAGAATGTGGATGTGATCGGCGACCCCATTGATGCGATAGAGATGGCACTTTAGTTTGTGGTGGATGCCCCAGATGTAACGGAAAAGATCCTCCATCCGCTCAGTACGCAGGAGGGGCCGACGTTCTTTCGTCGAAAACACCACATGGTAGAGAAGCTGGGTGAAGGTGTTCGCCATGGCTCAGCGTTTGGTGGCACCGCATACGCGGTGCGGCGCACTGGGGGCTTGTTCCGTGGGCTCGCTTCGCTCACCCACGGCTATTGTTGTGGCAGCCCTACGGGCTTGAAGAGGGGCGGCAGCGTGGCTTGCACAATAGTGCATTGCGCGATGCCGGAATTCCGACGTGCAGATTATTGCAGTGTTCATACTTCCGCCAGAATCTCCCTTCCAAGGGCCTGAAGCAGTGGTGCCTCGGACGACATAAGGTGCGTCTTCACGAGTACGAACCAAACGTCATTGCAGAAGTTGTTGTATTCCGAACTCCAGAGAAGCGCTTTCGACTTCGCAAACTCCGAGAACCCACGCACTTCGTCGGCCCTGAATTGCGACACCAACCCTTCTACGTCCACCTTATTGCCACCCGGGAGCGTAGCTAGAATCAACAAGGAAAGGGAGAAGAAGGCAAACTCCCCACCCAGCCCAAGGTCATCTTCTTTGGCTTGCAGCTCTGCGCGGCGTTCCGCGATGGCAATTCCCATGAGTTCATTCAGGGTGGGATCGTTCAGAGCCACGGCGTCCCGAAGCAGTTGCATTAAAACAAGATTCAAGGATGGCCCTTCACAATGGAATGCAGACACGGGAAGCGCCAATCCCACGGAGTTCGCAAATACACGAAACCTTCGGAAACGATCCCCTGCCTCTCTCCCATATGGTTCAAGTTGCGTGATAAGGACGATGGTCTCACTGATGTTGAAACTCTCCCGCAGGTAGCCATCCAAGTCTGGCAACTGGCCCTTTTCGAGGAACTCCGTGTAAACACGAACGTAGTGACCGTACCCGGGGTCACCCGGCGCGAAATCCAGTATATCCTGCGCGGTCACGCTGCGGCGTGCGTAGTGGAATAGCTGCACCACCCCAGACCCAATGCAAGCTTGGGGCTTTGATTCGCGTTTGCTATCCACCGCTTCTGCCATGGCCTATCCTTCCGTCTCCTTCAGCACCCGGCGCACGATCTCCGCGGAGTCGACGCCTTCGCTCTCTGCGTGGAAGTTTACCAGGATGCGGTGCATGAGCACGGGTTCGGCGACGGCCTGCACGTCTTCGAGGCGGGCGAGGTAGCTGCCTTGCAGCACTGCGCGGGCCTTGGCTCCGAGCACGAGATACTGCACGGCGCGGGGGCCGGGGCCCCACATCACGTATTTTTTAATCCAGTCGGGTGCCTCGGCTCCGGCGGGGCGGCATTTGCGCACGATTTTCACCACGTAATCGTACACGTGATCCGGCACGGGCACGCGGCGCACGACGTCCTGGAATCGCAGGATGTCCTCGCCGGAAAGCAGCTTGGAGAGCGATGCCTGGCCGCTGCCGGTGGTGGTCTTGGCGATTTGCAATTCCTCCTCGGCGCTGGGGTAGCCCACGTTGATGAGGAACATGAAACGGTCGAGCTGCGCCTCGGGCAGCGGATACGTTCCCTCCTGCTCGATGGGGTTTTGGGTGGCGAGCACGAAGAACGGCTTGTCGAGTTTGAAGTGGTGCTTGCCCGCGTTCACCATTTGCTCCTGCATGGCTTGCAGCAGCGCGGCCTGCGTCTTGGGCGGGGTGCGGTTGATTTCGTCCGCAAGTACGATGTTTGCGAAAATCGGGCCCTTTACGAATTCAAATGCCCGGCGTCCGGGGACATCCGTCTCCTGCAAAATCTCCGTGCCCGTGATGTCGCTCGGCATCAGGTCGGGGGTGAACTGGATGCGCGAGAAGCTCAGGTTCATCACCTCCGAGACGGATTGGATGAGCAGCGTCTTGGCCAGACCCGGCACGCCCATCAGCAGGGCATGCCCGCGGGCAAAGATGCAGGTCATGAGTTTTTCGACGACGCCAGCCTGGCCGATGATGACCTTGCCGATCTCCGCGCGGAGCCGCCCGTAGAGCTCGCGCAGTTGATCGATTGCTTGGACGTCAGCTTCCTGGGCGGCAACGGGGGCCGTGGTTGTAGTCATGCGTTTTGTTCAGTACAGAATCTATCCTAGGACAGTGAGCGAAAGGATAAAGTTCACGCGCAAAGTTGTAAAAAAGCCGTGAGATGAAGTGCTTAAGGTGATGAAATAATTCACATCTTCTTCATTTTTCAGAGTTTCATATCAGGCCGGACTTATGCTCTAATGAGCAACCATGAGTGCATCACCCCATTCTGCGGGCCCCGCGCGTGAGATGCTGGCGCCGCGTCATGAATCGCTGCGCAAGGATTTCGATAATCCCCTTTTGCCCGGATATGGCGAGGCCCGGCTCTGGATTGTCGCCCGCGACCCACACTGGCTTTTTGCGTATTGGGAATTCGACCCCGCCGAGCACCCCGCCGTGCGCGCGGCGGATGGCACGGAGCACGTGTATCTCCGTGTGACCCGGGGGGATGGCAAAGTGGAGAGCACCCTGGAGATTCTGCCCTCCGTAGGCCATTGGTACGTGCCCGTGAGCGAGGCGGATTCCGATTATATCGCTGAGCTGGGCTACTTTGCGCTCGGCGGCATCTGGGCATTTGTGGCGCGCTCCGGCAGCACCCGCACGCCTCCCGCAGGTGGCGTGCAGGCCAAGCTCGGCTCAGGCATCCGCCCCCCGCCAGCGCGCCCCAACGTGCCGAAGCCCGAGAGCCCCGCGACATGGGGAGTGGAGGAGGAGCGCATGCTCGGGAGGCTCATCGCCGAGGAGAGTGCAAAGGCTTCGGGCATCCGGCGCCCACCGAGGCGGACTGCGTCGTAGGTCGGAAAAAGCCCGAAACACAGCACGCGATCTGGAGTGCGGCAGCTTGCTGCCGCTCTGTGGCATGGCGGAGCTCGCTCCGTGCAGTATGGCAATCCACACGGATGCGTCCCTTTAACGAGTGGCGAAATTGGAATGCACTTCTCTGTGAGGAAAGGGCTTCCTGCCACCCACCGCCTTCGCCTTCCGCCAGAGCGGGAGCAAGCTCCCAGCACTCCAGATCGACGCCTCGCGATTCCGCATTCGGCTACCACAATCCACCCGCTGCTTTTTCGTTCACTGTTGGCTTTGCGGCCAAGCGAAATGCGCAAGAATGGATAAGCGCGCACCCATCTCGCAGTGCGCTCATTGGACGTTGGGCGTTCAGCGTTGGACGTTGGACGTTTTGCCTTGGTCGGTTTCACGGCGCTTTACCTTTGCCCTCTGTCCGCTAGGTTCCCGGCTCTTTTTCCAAACTTACGACCCGCGCGACGCCATGCTTACCAGTGCCCAAATCCGACAGAGCTACCTCGATTTCTTCCGTGAGAAGCAGCACACCATCGTGCCCAGCAGCTCGCTGATGCCCGATTCGCCGAACCTGCTTTTCACCAACGCGGGCATGAATCAGTTCGTGCCCATCTTCCTCGGCGAACGCACCGCCGATGTGAGCAAGTGGGCGGGCGCGATCCCGGGCAGCGACACACGCGCCGCGGATACCCAAAAGTGCATCCGCGCAGGCGGCAAGCACAACGACCTGGATGACGTAGGCCTGGACACCTACCACCACACGTTTTTCGAGATGCTGGGCAACTGGTCCTTTGGCGATTACTTCAAAAAGGAAGCCATCGAGTGGGCTTGGGAGCTGATCGTGGAGCGCTGGAAGTTCCCGCCGCAGCGCGTGTACGCGACGATTTACAATCCCGACAAATCGAAGGGCGACCCGAGCGAGCGCGACGAGGAAGCGTGGGGCTTCTGGGCGGAGAAATTCCGTAGCGTGGGGCTCGACCCCGCCGTGCACATCGTAAACGGCAACAAGAAGGACAATTTCTGGATGATGGGCGAGACCGGCCCGTGCGGCCCGTGCAGCGAATTGCACATCGACCTCACGCCGGAAGATCGCACGCCCGAGCTGGAAGCCCGCGGCGCCACGCTGGTAAACAGCAGCGACGCGCGCTGCATCGAAATCTGGAATCTTGTGTTCATCCAGTTCAACGCAAACCAGGATGGCACGTTCTCTCCCCTGCCCGCCCAGCATGTGGATACCGGCATGGGCTTTGAGCGCGTGACCTCGATCATCCAGGGCACGAAAAGCTTCTCGGATTTCAAGAACGCGAAAATCTCCAACTACGAGACAGACATCTTCCGCCCCATCTTCGACGAGCTCGAAGAACTGAGCGGCAAGAAATACGGCAGCACCCTGCCGCTGCCGAATGCGGCGGGACAGGTCATCCCCACGACCGAGCAGGAGAAGGTGGACGTGGCGATGCGCGTGATCGCGGACCACATCCGCACGCTCAGCTTTTCAATCGCAGACAACATCCAACCCGGCAACAACGACCGCAACTACGTGCTGCGCCGCATCCTCCGCCGCGCCGTGCGCTACGGCCGCTCGCTCGGATTCACGCAGCCGTTTTTCTACAAGCTCGTGGACGTGCTCGCCCGCACGATGGGCGACGTCTTCCCGGAAATCCGAGCGAAGCGGAAACACGTGGAGGAAGTGCTGAAGCGCGAGGAGGAGTCGTTTAATAAAACGCTGGATAAGGGCATCAACCTCTTTGAGACAGAGGCCGCTCGAATCACTGGCAGCGATAATCTTGAAAAAGTTTCGGGTAGCGCGGGCGCCTCGCCAGACCCATCGAGCGTCGCAAACCGCACAACTCTGTACAAACGCCGCCTCCCGCACTTTGAACGTCCTTGGGCCAAATACATGGTCACATTTACCACGCGCGACCACCGGGTGCTCTCCCCCTCAGAGAGGGATATCGTGCTGGCCACCATCGAACACGACCACGAAAAAACCTATACTCTGCTGGCTGCCTGCGTAATGCCTGATCATGCCCACATCCTTATCGAACCTCAGATCAAGGAACGGGACGCGAGCGTGAAGCCCGTTTTTTATGCGCTCTCCGAAATCATGCAGACGCTGAAGAGCGTCTCGGCGCATAAAATCAACAAAGCGGCGGGGGCGACAGGACAAGTGTGGGAAAATGAATCCTTTGATCGCTTCATTCGGGGTGGAGAGGATCTGGAGGAAAAGTTTCTCTACATCTGCAACAACCCGAGGAATGAGAATCTCGTAAAGCCGGATGAGGAATACCGTTGGTTATGGACGCAGGATTTCCGTTCGGACTCGCAGAGCGTGTCCGGCGAGGCGCCGAACACAGCGGGCGGGGCGCCCGCGCTACCCGTTTTCCATGGCCAGTCGGCGGTTGTTGCGATTTCAGGAGCCTTCGCCTTCCGCCTTTACGACGAGCAGGGCTTCCCTTTCGATCTCACCGAACTCATGGCTCGCGAACGCGGTCTCACGGTGGACAAGGCGGGCTTTGAAGTGCTGATGGACCAGCAGAAGTCTCGTGCCCGCGCGGCGCAGAAAAAGACCGTCATCGAGCTCAGTGAAGTCGAGACCAAGGAGCCCACGCTCTTCATCGGCTATGTGCAGCTCACCACTCCTGCGACCGTCCAAGAGGTCGTCAACATTAAGGACAGGACCGCTGTGGTGCTAGATTCCACCGCGTGCTACGCGGAGATGGGCGGCCAAGTGGGCGACACGGGCGAACTCTCCGGCGGTGGCCAGCTCTGGCGCATCGCGAATACACAAAAGATCGGCAACACTTACCTGCATTTCATCGAAGGCGGCGACGCACCGATGCCCGGCAGCGAGGTGATTCTCACCGTCGATTCCGCGCGCCGTCTCGCCATTGAGCGGCACCATAGCGTGACGCATCTGCTGCACTGGGCGCTGCACGAAGTGGTGAGCAAGGAGGCCACTCAGAAAGGCTCCTCCGTAAACCCGGAGAAGCTCACCTTCGACTTCAACAGCGCGGCGCTCACTCCGGCGCAGGTGCGCGATATCGAGCGCCTCGTGAACGAGCGCATCCTGGACAATGCGGCCGTTTCGTGGACCGAGATGCCTTACGCGGAAGTGCGCGGGCGCGGCGACATCATGCAGTTCTTTGGAGATAAGTACGGCGAGACCGTGCGCGTCGTCCAGATCGGCGGGAAAGCTGGCTCACTGGATGGCTACAGCATGGAACTCTGCGCCGGCACGCACACGCGCGCCACTGGCGAGATCGGGCTTTTCCGCATCACCAGCGAGGCGGCCATCGCCGCGGGCGTCCGCCGTATCGAAGCCGTCGCAGGCCTCGGCAGCTACGAGAGCGCGCTGAATGATTCGCACCGCCTCAGCGCCATCGCCGCCAAGCTCGGCGCACCGC
>JAYUWZ010000751.1:0-3225 GCA_043753265.1 Verrucomicrobiaceae bacterium | reverse complement strand
CAAAGGTGCTCCAGTGGCACCATTCAACAACTTCCCAATCCGCGTCCCCAGCCATGTCAGGTCGATCCGGAACAATGTGAGCGACTGGCCCAGCTCATCGTGGATTTCCCGGGCAACCCTCACCCGCTCCTCTTCCAGCAGGCGCTGTCCTTGCACCGCCAGTTCCTTCAGGAGCCCTTTGGCGTGCTCACGCTCCGCCTCGAGAGCCTTTGCCGCCGTCACATCGATTAAATATCCGCGCCCTATCCTCGAGACCTCGGGGTCGGGGCCGTAGTGCACAATCTGCCTCACCCAGCGGTAGCTCCCGTAAATCGTCCGCATACGATATTCCACGTCGAGGTCCGTCCCCCGAAATTGCGCCGCCTCCCTGCACAATCGGTCAATCGCGCTGGCGTCATCCGGGTGAATCGTCGTGTGCCAGAAATCCGAGCCATACCATTTGCCCAGAGGAAACCCCAGCAATGGCTCCGCCTGCGGCCCTACATAAATGAACCGGCGCGCGGTGAGATCCACCTCGAAGGGGATCACCGGCGTGGTCTCCGCCAGCTTGCGAAACAACGCCTCATTGCTTTCCAAATGCTCCACTGCCTCGCGATGCGCGGTGATGTTTTCCGCAGTCCCCACCACCTGCGTCGTATACCCCTCGCCATCCTGCTTAAACGTGGACTCGTAGCTCCTGAGCCATATCCAGTTGCCGTCCGCAGCCCGCATCCGGAATTCACGCTCCACGATTTCGCCAGGAGCGAGCGTGGCGAGGCGTACCGCATGTTCCTGCCACGCGTCATCCTCCGAGGGATGCGCAAGCGCCACCAAAAACGCGGGCTGCAATTTCAGCAAAGCCTCTTTTGTGTAGCCCATCAGGCCAATCCCTCCGCCATTCAGGTAAACGACACACTCCGATTCCAGGTCGTACACATACCAGATCACCGGCGACGCCAGGGCCACCCGCTCGATAAAGTGCCTGCTGTCCTTCAGCGACTCCTCCGCCGTTCTCCAGTGGGTGATGTCGAACATGAAACCGCAGATCAATTCACGCCCGTCCTCCGACGCGCTCACGCTGACAATTTCGCGCACCCAGACGATTCGACGATCCGCCGTGAACATGCGGTATTCCGACTGGAAATTTCCGCGCTTCCCCAGGCTCTCAGCCCGGGCAATCAGCATCCAGGGGCCATCGTCAGGGTGCATCTGCCTCGCCACAAACCCGTCTTCCAGCCAGGCGGTGCCCGGAAATCCTAGGAATTCCTCCGCTTGGGGACCCACGTAAATCATCCGCCCGGATTCCAGATCCTCCTCCCACGGCACCACGTGCGCGCTCTCCACGAGTCGGCGGAAGCGGTCGCGGCTATCGCGCAGCGCCGCCTCCACCTGCTTGTGCTCGGTGATATCCACGACACTACCCTCAAAGAAAAGCGCCTCGCCTCCGGGACCACGCACCGTCCGCGCATACTCTGCAATCCATACCGTGCTCCCGTCCGCCCGGTAAACCTCCGACTCAAAATCAGAAACAAACCCCTGTCCTTGGATGAGCCGGACAAACTCAATCCTGCGTCCCGCCCGCACATACAGTTGTTTATTTAAATCCACCAACTCACGCATCAGGGCCGCAGGAGACTCGTACCCGTAGATCGAGGCTAGCGCCCGGTTGGCCTCGATATAGCGTCCATCGAGGCTGGTTCGGAAAATCCCCTCCACCGCATTGTCAAACGCCGAGCGATAGCTCTCCGCCGACGCAGGATCCGCAGACTCGTCTGCCAGATTCTTCAGCACAAGTGCGACAGACCTGGCTCGTGCTCCCCCATCCATGGCGTGGAGTGTCCATGCGAGGGAAACGATGCCGCGGACTGAATCCGCCACCACCAATTGTCCCACCATCAAATCGATCTCTCCCCCGGAAACGCGCGTCACCGCTGCCTTCAAAATCGAATACCCATCCCCATCCACACGGGCAAACAACTCGCCCATTCCTACCCGACCCGTGAGAGGCCCCACCCAATGCAGCAACTCGCATATTCCGGCGCCGATTCGTTCCGTGTTGCCTTCGTGATCAAGAATGACCACGCCCGATTTCGGAATGCTCTCAACTGGAATTTCAGTCATCGTTTCGCATCTCACGCTCTTAAGTTCATACACCCGTGGCCCGGCGTGAAAGAACTCCACCCATGGCACCGGCCAGACCAAGGGTCTTTTACCACTTTCCCCCCATTCGGCAATGGGACAGATGCCCAATGGCGTGTAATCCGAAATTGCCGTGGCGTAGTCTCTTTACCGACAGGCCGGGCATTGAAACGCCGATGACGCAATCGGCGCATCCCCAATAGAATACACCAGCGCGAAAGCCTAATCTCGGAAAGCTGGGGGCTCACTGATGGGCACAGCAACAAAAAGGACGCTGGCTATGATCAATAATCGGATTCGGGGAGTAAACTTACTGCATTGCGTGCTTCTGGCCGCAGCGGGAACCATCGTGTATTGGGTCTGGTTCCTCATTCATTTTCACTGGCTGCGGGTCGAGTCGGGCTACTCAGGCTCTCGATACGCCCTCTACAGCATGGTGCTCATCGCGGCCATCGGCTTCGATTTCGTAGTCTCCAAACTCCGGGGGACCGACCTCCTGCAACTCGACCTCGCTGGGCTGCTCCGCCTCAGCTTTCGCCAGACGGTCACCGTATTCGGCATCATCCTTTTCTTGATCGTGGCCACGAAAGACACCGCGATCTCACGGCTCTTCCTGTTCTCATTCATGGGCCTCTTCGCCATCATGCTACTGGTCTTGAACCGGCTTTCGCCCCGCCTGCTTGCATCAGCGTTCTTCACCAGACAGCGCCGGGAGCGCACTCTTCTTGTCGGCAGCGCATCGCAGGCCCGGAGCATGATTCCCTGGCTGCTCGGCAAATCCCGCTACGGCCTCGAAATCGTCGGCTTCGTTTCCGATCGCCCCACGGAATGCCGCGACCTCCCATGGCCGGTGCTCGGCTCCTCGCAGGATCTCAGCGAGGCCATTAGAAAAACCGGTGCCAGCCAGGTCATCGCGCTCCACCTCCCAAACTCAATCCCTCGCGCAGCCAGACTGGGCGATCGATGCGAGCGCGCAGGCGTCCGCCTTTTGTTTGTAAACGATATCGAGGATCGCTTTCAGCACCCCATCCACTTCTTCGAGGAGAGCGGAGTGCGCTTCGTCAGCCTCCGGGAGGAACCCCTCGAGTGCCCCTTCAATCGCCTCGT
>JAYUWZ010000750.1:0-3230 GCA_043753265.1 Verrucomicrobiaceae bacterium | reverse complement strand
TCGCTGCGGCTGGTGTTCCGCACACAGACTGCGCTCCAAAAAAAACCGCACCCCTTCCACACTTTCAAACACTCATACGCAAAAAGAAAGCCCCGGCTGCTTTTCAGCAACCGGGGCTTGAAACTTGGTTTACTTGGAAACCGATTGCGCCAGTTTAGGCGGCCTTCAGCGTCGCGCCTTTTTTATTGGCGAGAATGGCCTTGGCTTTTTCGACGAGCACTTTGAATGCTGCGTCGTCCTGGACGGCGATGTCGGCGAGCACCTTGCGGTCGAGCGCGATTCCGGCGTCCTTCAGCCCTTCCATGAAGCGGCTGTAGGTGAGGCCATTGGCGCGGGCGGCGGCGTTGATGCGCTGGTTCCAGAGTTTGCCAAACATGCGCTTCCGCGTTTTGCGGTCGCGGTACGCCCAGTATTGGGCTTTCATGACGGCGTTCTTCGCGTAGCGGAAGAGTTTGCTGCGGCGGCCGCGGAAACCCCTTGCTTTATCAACAAGGCGTTTACGGCGCTCGCGGGACGCGGGTGCGTTTGTAGCTCGAGGCATGGTATGTTATTTTTCTTTCGGCAGGCTGTTTTGGTGTTGGTGATGATTCAGGATGGCCTCGTCTGCCGATTAGCCCTTCTTGAAAGGGCAGGCCCCTGAACCGTGTGACGCATTGCGCGCGCCTGGATCTTACGATCCGGGCAGGCTACGCAAACGGCAGGCATTCCTTGATGCGGTCAACCATGGTCTCGTGGACCTGGCCGACTTTACCGAGGCGGCGCTTCCGCTTCGAGCTCTTGCTCGAGGCGAGATGGCGCAGCCCTTGCTTGCGTCGCAGGATTTTGCCCGTGCCGGTCACTTTGAACCGCTTTGCAGCGGACTTTTTGGTCTTACGACGTGCGATGGCTCTTGGCATAATTTGGGGCGGCAGACCCTAGGGAGTTCGCACTTCTTGGCAACAGCAATTTCAAGGAAAACAAGGATTTTGCCCCAAAAACGTGCTTTCGGAGTCGAAAGGAGGCGGCGAATACTCGCTACGAACCTGTAGCGGAGGGCCAAAGGCCCGATTTTATCCCAGCCTGGGGCAAGCGAGGCACGAGCGCCGCCCCAGGTTTTGATATTTAAATTCAAGCGCCCTGAGCCGGAGCGAAGCGGAGACAGACCACCGCAGGTGGCCCGAAGGGCGAGCGTAGCGAGTCAACGGCGACCCCAAAAAGTTAATTTCAGGCTCTAAATCGTACCCTCCTTGGATAACGGAAAGGCGCCCGGCCCCACCGAGAGGAACCGAGCGCCTTTGTGAAAGTGGCAGTTGTGAAGATTACTCGCCCTTGCCGGGGGCACTGGCCTCCTGTGCGGCCTCATTGATGATCTCCGAGAGATCCGTGAGCTTCTCGTCGGTCTCCTTCTCCTCATCAAGGGTCTCTTGCAGCAGGCTCGCGGCATCGTCATAGCCCAGGGTTTCAGCCAGGCTGCGGGCGGTGCCGTAGCCAGCAATCTCATAGTGCTCCACGCGCTGCGCGGCACCGATGAGCCCGGCATCGAGCACCGTGGGCTCCGCCTCTTCCTCGATCAGTTCCTTGCCTTCCTCGATAAGACCTTCCATCGCCTTGCAGGTATGACCCCCGAGTTTAAGGTCGAGGTCCTTGCCGATCTTCTCCAGGCGCTCCACTTGCTTTTTCGTCTGCTCAAGGTGCTCCTCGAAGCCCGCTTTAAGCTGCTCGTTGGTAGCGGCCTTCGCCATTTTTGGCAGAGCCTTCACGAGTTGCTTCTCAGCACTGTAAAGGTCTTTGAGTTCGTGGTGGAATAGGGATGCTAGGGATGTGAGTTTCATATCGCTCCCACATCGCTTAACATTCTGAATTTGGCCGCATGGCCGGTGCAAAATTCATTCGTCTTTCGATTCGTCACCGTCCTTAGCCGGCCGGGGTGTCAGCTTTGAAAATGTCTCCGCTATGAGGCGCGCACGCTCTTCGGCATCGCGAATCTCCGCTTGTTGGGCCAGGGAAAGCCGGACAGTCTCCGCAAGGGAAGGATGCTGCGCATCGCCGCTGGCGCTGGGGGTTTCGGTCTGGTCAGACATATTGGGTGACTAGGTTACGGAAGTTCCAGTTTGTGGGATGTGCGTTCGTTCTCGATCACTTCAAGGATATCACGGATGCGATTATAGCGCGCCTCAGCGCCCTCCGGTTGCATCGTCACATCTTCCACCAACTCGGTGAGTTCCTTGTGAAGGTCGGAGTTTCTGCGTTGTTGGTCTGGGTTGGGATTCATGGCAGTGCATCACCAAGCGAATCGCGCCGCAGACCCATTTCAGGTGTCTGCGTTTGCAAACAGAAACTATTCCATTCAGTCATTCGGAAACGTGATTGAAGACGGCTACTCCTCAGAACCATAACACTACTTGGAAAGCCCGCATTTCCCCTGAGAGTAGGCGAAAAGAGCATCCTGTTTAATCCTGAAAATCTTGTAAATCCTGTCTTTAAAAGTGCCGGTCGCGCGGGAATTGGACGCAGTTTCCAGAAGCCGCCAGTGCCTACTTTTGACAAAACTTACAAGATTTTAACGATTAAACAGATTCCGAGGGACGGATTGCCCCTATGAAAAATGGCACCGTCATTAGCAGCAGGTAAAACAGTCCAGAAGAGCCGCGCATTTAAGCCATGGGCTCCTTCTTTCTTTGCGCAAATCACCCACGCGTTCGAGCGTGCATTTAGCACTCCCTATGGCATAGTAGCCTCCATGGAGGGGATGGATCTGGAGGAGGAAGGAAAGCTCGCAATCGGGGAAACACGTTCGCAGTGCGAAATGCTACGTACCAACGCGCAAAAAGCCCCCCATCATTTATCCTCGTATGCCCCGATCGCCGTTATCGCCGATAATCCCGCGCCCACGTTCAAATTCCGTCTTCGCGCAACAAGCGCAACAACTGCAGAAACCCCATCTCCGTTCCTCAAATTCCAGAAATCCAACCACTTAAGGCAGCCGAGTTTCAGCACGCCCATGCGCAAAAACCCCGACTCGCATCTCCTGACTCATCAGCTTCCTCCCCCATCGCCGTTATCGCCGATAATCCCCATTCCTCACAACACACCTCGCGCAGAATGCGCAACAACTGCAAAAACCACTGTTTACGTCTCACGTCTCACGCCACCTCCATCTGCCGCCAAGAAAATTCCTATCCCTCCCCCACCCCCCTCGCTACCATCCACCCGCCCACCCGCGCCCACGTGGCACATCCTCCTTTCTATGC
>JAYUWZ010000749.1:0-3237 GCA_043753265.1 Verrucomicrobiaceae bacterium | reverse complement strand
GATAGCCGTGCGCGCCCGATTGCAGCGCCCGGAAGATGTCTTCATCTCCATCGTAAGTTGTGAGGACGATGACCCGGGTTTCGGGATGGTCTCGGCGGATCTCGATGATCGCCTCGACTCCGCTCATGCCCGGCATGCGGAGATCCATGAGCACGAGATCCGGCCGCAGGCGCGATACGAGACTTAACGCATCCGCGCCGTTGCCTGAATCACCCACCACCTGCATGCCGGCAGCGTCGTTCACGATCGTCACCAGCCCGATGCGGACGGCGAGATGGTCGTCCACCACCAGGACGCGGATGGGCTTTTCGGGAGCGGTGAGGGAGGCGGATTCAAGCATCGGAGAGGGGGCGGGATGCGGGCACCGAGACTTCGATCTCCGTGCCCGCGCCCGGCGCGGTGCGAAGGGTGAATTGACCTCCAATGAGCAGCACACGTTCGCGCATGCCTACAAGCCCAAAGTGCGAATCGAAAACGTCGGCAGGATTCTCGATGAAGCCGGCGCCGTCGTCGCGCACGAGCAGGCGCACGGCATCCAGCGAGTAGTGCAGATGCAGGCTCACGCCGCGCGCTCCGGCGTGGCGGATGGCGTTGGTGAGCGCCTCCTGGCCGATGCGGAGCAGGTTGTTCTCGACCTCGGTCGGAAGGCGGCGGGGCGTGCCGGTGACTTCCTGCGAGAAAGTCGTCGGCATGCCCAAGGTGAGTTGCTGGCCGATCCGGGCGAAGGCGCCTGAGAGGTCGTTTTCCTCCAGAATCTGTGAGCGCATCTGGGTGATGGATTTGCGCGCCTCACTCAGGCTGTCGCGCACTAGGGCGCGGCTGAGATCGATATGGCCGATGGCGACAGCCGGTGAACTAAGCACCTTGTCCTTGGCGGACTCGAGTTGCAGCGAGATCGCCGCGAGGCCTTGCGCCAGTGTGTCGTGCAATTCCCGGGCGACGCGGGAGCGCTCCTTGAGGACGGCGTTGAACTGCGCCTGCGCCGCCGCCCGCCCCGCTTCCTCATTCCGCAAGCGCCGGCCCGCCCGCACGATGAAGACGACGAGGCCGGTGAGGAAAACGGCCCCGACGACGTAGGCCGCCCGCCACGTCGCGCGCCGTTCCCAGAAAGGAGGCGGCCGGAGCAGGGCGATATCCGCCGGCGAGCGGACCAGCAGCCCGAGAGACTCCGGGTTGAACTCCAGCAGGGTGGCGGAGGCCCAATTCTTCGGCAGCCCCACCTGCCAGATCCCGGTGAGCGCCAGCGTGCTGCCGGTCTCCAGCGATCGGAAGGCGTCGGTCGCGTCACTCCGGGCGAGCGTCGCCGGGAAGACGCTCCCCTGCGCGCTAAGCACGAGGCGCACCGTCGCCGGTTCGTGTGCCTGGGAGAGAAGCGTCGCCTGGCACCGGACCAGATCGCCGGCGAATGATTTCTTGAGCGAATCCGCGATTTTGAGGTCGCGCGCCTCCGGCACCGCGCCCGGAGCCACCTTTCGGCAGGCGGAATCCTCAAGCACGGGCAGGAAACCCTCCAGCGCCGGAAAACCAATCGCCTCCACCGTATCTCCAGGCACACAAGGAAAGAACTCCGCCGTGCGAATCGTCAGCGCGCGGGTTTCATCGCGGAGATACAGCGGCTGCCCCGGCTGCGCGGACAGGACGCTGCCGCGCACTTTCACGCGGTGGCGCGGGATCCCGTTTGGACGGAAGGTGAGCAGCGACGAGATCGGCTGAACCGGCAGGGCAAAAGCGTCCGCCGGGGCCGGTTGTGAGATCACGTAGTCCGCGCCGTCGGCGACCAGCAGCCACGGTTCGATGAATTGCTGATTGAAATACCGCGTGAAACAGACACCGCGGACGCGGACGACGGAATCCACCAGGCCGTGGATGGCAGGGGTTGGGCTTACGACCCGCGTCTTGAAGCGCCCGTCTGACAATTGCAGATCCAGATCGAAGCGGCCATTTGGCTGCGGGGTCACGGCTCGGACGATCCCCTCCACTTCGATTAACTCGCAATCCGCGGCGCCATCTGAAAGCGTCGCCAGCGAGACTCGGCGTGCGGCGGGCAGGGGGGCCAAGCCGAGCAGAGTGTGCTTTCGCACCATCGCCGACGGTGCATACCCGCCGGGTTCCGCCTCGCCCTCGATCTCAACGATCGAGCCGGGGCGGATGTCCGCATTCTTCAGCCCGGTGGCGAAAATTCCTCCGGTCTCGTCCACAATGACGCCGCGATCGCTAAACCGCCCATCGAAAGTTGCCTGCGCCCGGAGACGGATAGGCGGATGATTTTTGGCCTCGGCGGTAGTCAGCGCGCGCACCTCCGCGACGGTCGCGAGGAAACGCTGAGGCTTCGGGTCGGCTTCAACCGGCGTGGTCACTCCCGCGAGCAAAAGTGGGAAGAAAAGCCGGAGACGCATGCGTGGGCCGAGTGGGGAGGCCATCGCACAGGAGACACCGGAGCGGTGGGATGTCGAGCTTAATTGCTCGTTCCCGGCGTGTCGGGCGATACCCGCTGCCCCCGGAAGTGCCGCCGACCAACGCTACCCCCTGATGCCATCCCCCATGTTCAGCTTCACGTAATCCACCGTAAAGTCGGTCGGATAGACCACGTACTCTCCCCTCCCTTGATTGAGGTAGCATACTCACCTCTGACATCTCTGAAGCCGTGCAGAGATGGCTCACATCGCGCACAGTTGACGGTGGTGGAACCGGAGTCGGAATATCGGTGAATCGTACATATCCGGGCATGACGGTATTCCGGGACCGGTGGCGTTAATTCCTGCCGGCTGCGCACAAGGCCTCAATCGGTCGAAGAGAGATTCCGCGCCAGCCATTCGTCTGCTTTCCGTTCTTCGCGTGGACATCATGCCGAAGGCCAATGTTGAACGCGGCACGGATGGTGTCGATCACCACGGCTTGGAATTCGACTCGGGTGGGAGGAATGGCCCCACGGTCCTTGCAGAATCGGTACTTCAGCCCCCGCTGTCGCAAAGGAGCGGGGGCTTTTGTTTTTCATAGATGTGAAATGTGTGTCAGCGGGATTCCCACAGTGAAGCCGCAGTGACTGCTTCCAGCCGCAGGGATGTTTTTTAAAGAAACCGTTCAGGGTTGCTTATCATCGGGCCATTCCGCTAAACGCGCCAGCCCCCAGCGCCAACCGTGATCAACGTCACGCCGAACAGCGGCCCCCTGGCAGGTAACACCAGCGTGACCATCACCGGCACGAACTTCACCGGTGCCACTTCGGTGACCTTTGGC
>JAYUWZ010000748.1:0-3237 GCA_043753265.1 Verrucomicrobiaceae bacterium | reverse complement strand
GCGTGCCGATGCTCTCCATGCGCTGGGCGCGAAGGAATTGCGCCTCCAGCTTCCGCTGTTCTGTGACGTCGGCATTGATGGAGAGTACCGCCTGGCGGGCGTCGTTGCGGACGCGGATGAGCGTGGCGCGGGTGTCGACGATCAATTTCTTTCCCGCCTTGGAAATGTGTCGCATCTCGCCGTGCCACTCCCCTTTTTCCGTGAGTGCCATGGCGACTGCGGCGGGCGCGCCGGGATCCACGCAGAGAAATTCGCCGATCGGCTGTTCCAGCGCCTCCTCTGCCGTCCATCCATACATGCGTTCCGCGCCCTTGTTCCAAAAGATGATGTGCTCGGAATGGTAGTCCCTCACTATGATTGCATCGTGTGCGAGGTCGAGCATGGCCGCCTGTTGCTCTATGCGTTCATCCGCGCTTTTGGAAACGGTGATGTCCTCCGCGAGGCCGGCGACGCGGTAGACTTCTCCGTTGGCATGGCGGACGGGAAAAGCGCGGTCGCGGATTTGCCGGATGGAGCCATCCGGGCGCACGATGCGGTATTCCTCGTCGAAGCCTTTCGCCCTATTTTTGAGCAGTTCCTCCACTAACTGCCGGTCATCAGGGTGTACCGCCTCCTGCCAGGTGGTTGGCTTTTCAATCAAAGTCTCGCAGGAACGACCGAATACTTTTTCGAAGCCAGGACTAATGTAGAGGATTTCGTCGCCCGTGAGATTGGTCATCCAGAAGACCTCGCCGATGTTTTCCACCACCTGCCGGAAACGCTCGTCGCTGTCTCTCAATTCCTGGCGCGCCTTTTCCCGCTCGACCCGCATCCGGGTCTGGGCAATAGCGTGCTCGACGGCAGGCCCCATGCGGGTGAGGCGATCCTTCAGCAGGTAGTCCGCCGCCCCTAGCTTGATGGATTCCACGGCGACCTCCTCGCCGATGGTGCCGGATACGATGATGAAGGGTACCTTCATTCCCCGCTCATTCAGCAACTCGAGGGCGCGGGGGCCACTGAACTGGGGGAGTTCATGGTCGGAAATAATGATATCCAGTTCCGCCTGAAGCCGTTCGAGATACTCGCCCTCCGTATCCACACGGTTCCAGGAGGGATCAAAGCCCGAGCGGCGTAGTTCGCGGATGACGAGTTCCGCATCGTGCGGATTGTCTTCAACGAGAAGGACGCGGAGGGGCTTTTGTTTCATTTTTGGAGGGATGGGGGATGATTGAGCAGAAGCCAATACATGCCAAGCTCCTGCACGGCCGTTGCAAAGCGCTCAAAATTAACGGGCTTCACGATGTAACCATTTACACCGTAGCGATAACTTTGGACTACATCGCTTTGTTCTTTGGAGGAAGTGAGAATCACGGTGGGGATCATCCTGGTTCGCTCGTCACTCTTGATGCGCAGGAGCACTTCCAAGCCGTCGACCTTTGGGAGCTTGAGGTCGAGCAGGATGACATTTGGAGTGTCCTCGATATTCCTATTGGTATAAGTACCTTCACAGAAAAGGTATTCGAGCGCTTCGGCTCCATCACGTGCAACATGAATGTGATTTGCCAAATTTGCTTTCTTAAGCGCTCTGAGGGTAAGGGCGAGATCGTCGGGGTTATCCTCGACTAAAAGGATTTCGACTGCATTAGGATTACTCATGGACGGGGACTCCTGATAAATTAAAGCAGAACGTTGCGCCCCTGTCCACCTCTGCATGCGCCCAGACATCTCCCCCATGCCGATGAACGATGCGCTGCACGATGGCGAGGCCCACTCCCGTCCCTTCAAATTCCTCGGCACGGTGCAGCCGCTGGAATACGCCGAAAAGTTTATGGGCGAAGCGCATGTCGAAGCCCGAGCCATTGTCCTTCACGAAGAAAGCAGGCTTTTCTCCCGGGTCCCAGCCCACTTCTATGACTGCTGTTTCGCGTTTCCGGGTGTATTTTAAGGCATTGGAAAGGAGGTTGATCCATACCTGCCGGAGCAATGCCGGGTCCCCATGGCTAGGGGGCAATTCACCGACTGTGATGCTCACCTGCCGCCCTTCCTTCATGGGTTCCAGATCGGTCAGGACCCCGCGCACCAGTGAAGCGGTATCCACTTCGCGGGAGTTCAGATCCGCCCGGCTCAGGCGCGAGAAGGTGAGCAAATCATCGATCAAAGCACCCATGCGTTGCGCGCCGGCCCGGATGGTGGCCAGATAGCGCAGGCCATCGGGAGGAAGAATATCCCCGTAATCCTCCAGCACCGCCTGGGAAAAACCGTCGACGGCCCGGAGGGGCGCGCGAAGGTCGTGGGAAACCGAGTAGGAGAAGGACTCGAGTTCCTTGTTGGCCGCCTGCAATTCCTTGGTCCGCTGATTCACACGCTCCTCGAGCTGTTGATTCATGGACTGGATGGATTCCTCGGCGAGCTTACGCGAGGTAATGTCCTCGTGAGCGGTAACCACCGCGCTGGAGGCCGCAGTGAGCGGGCACACGTGGAGTTGGTACCACGTTTTGCGCTCCGGGGAATGGCATGGGTACTCCATGCCGAAATACTTCAACCGGCCCTCCATGACAGCACGGATGCCGTCCAGCACCCTGCCCGCGACCTCGTCGTTGTCGACCGCCTGGGCGCGCGCGCATACCTCAAGATAATTGACGCCAATGAATGATTGCTCCCCGGCTGGGATGTGGACGCAGGCATGGCGCTTCCACGCTTCATTGACGATTACGATGCGTCCCTCGCGGTCCAGCACCGCGAGGTGGGCGGTGAGCGAATCGAGCACCTCGCGATTGAAAATCTCGCCCTCACGCACCGCAGCTTCCGCGCGCTTTTGTTCGGTGACATCCATCGCAAGGCCCACCACCCCCACCACCGCGCCCCCGACGTTCCGGAATGGGGCTACTGAGGCGCGAAAATTCCGGTTTCCGAGAACGACTTCATAGCTGGAGCTATTTCCGCGCAAGGCTTCGCGATGAGAGGCGATCATCGGCGTGCTTTCGTCGCTGCCGGGCAGCAATTCGAAAAGGATCCTGCCAAGAACATCCTCGGGCCCGGCATTGACAGCCTTGAGGCCGGAACCTGCAATAGAAGTCATTCGCAGATCGGTATCGGCAGTCCACACCAGGGCGTCAAGCTGGTTGATGACCAGTTGCCAGCGCTGTTCGCGGTCGCGCAGGGCCGCCTCGGCATGGATCAAATCCTCGATGTCCATGTTGCTGCCAAACCACTTCGTGATGCGGCCCCCGGCATCCCTGTAAGCAACTGCCCTGGCCT
>JAYUWZ010000747.1:0-6939 GCA_043753265.1 Verrucomicrobiaceae bacterium | reverse complement strand
CGCAGACCGACCTCGTGGAAGTCCTCGGCAAATTCCAACCCAAGCTCGTCAAAATGTGCCCTGCCGGCGAACGCGCCGAGGATTGAAAGAAATCTGTGATTCTTCACTGCCCGCCGAACCACCCAGCGAGCCAATCCCAAATCATAAAATAAACCGCTGCGCAATAACACCCAAAGCCCACCACGCAGCTCCGTACCGAAACAAATCCTAATTCCTAAATGCTAAATCTCCCAATCGTCTTACAGCTCAACCGCCACTGGCAGGCCATCCACGTGAAAACACCCGCCGAGGCGTTCTGCATGCTCGCCACAGAGACCGCCACCGCGCTCGACATCGCCGAGGGCAGCTTCCTGCCCACCAAGTGGGCCGACTGGCTCGCACTGCCCGTGCGTGAGCACGACCACGCGGTGCACACTCCGCGCGGCCCCGTCCGCGTGCCCACCGTGATCATCGCGGTCAATTACGCGAGAGTCCCCATCCGCCGCGTCGCCTTCGGATCGCGCGGCATCTGGGAGCGCGATGGCGGAGTCTGCCAGTACACCGGGCGCAAGCTCGCGCCTCACGAGGGCAACATTGACCACGTCGTCCCCCGCTCACGCGGCGGGGGCACGTCCTGGGAAAACTGCGTGCTCGCGCACCGCGAGGTGAATCACCGCAAGGCCGATCGCCTCCCGCAGGAGGTGGGTCTCCGCCTGCGTCGCAAGCCCGCGGCACCGCGCGCAATGCCCGCATCCGCGCTCATCCGCAACCCGCACGGCATCTCAGACTGGAAGCACTTCCTCGTATAGCTGCCACCATCAACGAAAAACGCGACCCCGGATCGGCCAGGCCGGTACGGGGTCGCATTTGTTTTGAGCAGTCCGATTACTTCGGCTTCCCCCCTGGTGTTGAGGGAATGATGATGGACGGGTCCTGCGCAAACACCGCGGCATTTGAAGGACTCCTCAGCGGCACCTCGCTGCGGCGCAACGGCACAAAGAGAATATTCCCCTCGTACTCCAGCGTCACCCCGCCATCGCGCACAGCACGCAGCACCACCGGGATGCGCCTTCCTTCGCACACCACCGGAAGTATCTCGTTTTGGGCGAAGGAGCGATTGTTGATCGTCGCCATCGCGGGATTTCCCAGCAGCACGCTGGTCACCGTAAAGTGCTCGGGTTGGAGTATGGGCCCCGCGGGCTCCACTATCTTGGCAGTAGGGCTTGCCACCGGTGTCGCAGTAACCTCCTTGCGCTGCCAGCCGATTGGCCAGAAGGGCGGACGCACATCCTTGGACAGCGTGAAGCTCGAACGTGCCTTGAGTTGATAACGCTCCACCTTTTCAGGCTCAGGAGTCGCTGCGGCGGTCGCTGCCGGAGCGGCAGGAGCCTCCTCCGCAATGGCGGCGTTGGCGGAAATTAATGCAAGTATCAGCAAGGTGATTTTCATTGGCGGGCAAGGTTTACAATGGTGAGGTTGGCGCGTTGGAGTTGGACCTCATCGCGGTCCACCTCGATGTCGATGGCCTGAATCTCACTCAGCGGTTCTTCATTCTCCATTTCAGCCACGGCCAGCGCGAATGGCACGAAGTCCACGCGCGGCAGTTCCACTCCCCAGTTCATTTTTCGGAATCCTGGAATCTCCTTCTCGATGACGTCGCTATTGCTGCGCACGCTGAATTTTTCAATTCCCTGCTTTTTGAAGTAATCTCCAATCTTGGGTGGAAACCAGGCAATCGGCGAACCCTCAGGAATGAGACTCACGACCTGGCTGGTGAACTTCTTAGCCTCCGGAAGCTTGTTTTCGAGTTCCTTCGTTTTTGCGATCTGCCCGCGGGCCGCCTTCAATTTTGGCTCCAGCGTGGCTGCGCTTTTCGTGGCATTTGCCCGCGCCGTGTATAGGGGACCCAGCAGAAATTCGAAGAACGCATACACGCCACCCAGGAGCAACATTGCCCCGAGCACTATCTTTTGCTTCTGATCTTTGTTCAGTTTCATGGCTATTGCTCGACTAAATTTTGCGCCTCGCTTTTGGTGGCGGCGGCGGAGGAGGTGGCTCGGATCCGATTTTGAATGTCACGCTAATGTGAAACGCTGCGGTTTTCAGGGTCGCGCCATTCAGCGTCACGTTCTCCGCGCTATCCTCCAGCGTCTTGAAGGCGGCTGCCACCCCCTTGTATTTTTTCGCGAGTCGTTGCTCGAGCGCCGTGCGAAATTCCTCGGCCGACGCCCGGGCCTCTTCACCCGCGGCGATTCCCTCGATGGCCACCTGCACTTTGCGCTGGCCATCACCGGAGACATCCCCCGTCACCTTGGTCGTCTGCACCGTCGCAGGCACCGACATCGCGAGTTCCTCCAGCAATGGAGCCCAGTAAAAACGTTCCTCGATGCGCTTCTGGAGCTTGTCCACCACCGCAATCTGCTTGGTGAAATCCTCCTCCTTCACCTTGTCCTGCTTCTCCTGCGCCTGCAGTTTGGTATACTCAGCCTGCTTTGCCCGGTGGCTGTTCTCCACGGACTTCGTCGTTTGGAGTTCGATGAAGTACCACCCCAGCAGCACTGCCGCGATCAGTGCCATGCCGATCATGGAAAGCTTCAGTGGATCGTACTGCGCCTGTTTTCGATTGCGCAGCACTTCATGGTAAAGATTGATTCGAAGTGCCATTGGTCAGTCTGTAAGAAGTTGGGCGGCTGCTCCGCAGGCCACGCTATAGTCCACCATTTCCGCCTCGAAGCGTTCACGCTTCGCAGCCGCCACCCCATTCTCGCAGCGCTCCAGCGCAGTCCACGAGACACAGGGCATCCGTAGTTCCTCGGAAAGCACACGCAGGACGGTGCGATTCTTCGCCAGCCCCCCGGAAATCCAGATTTTGCTGATCGTCTCGTCGCGCCTTCCCTCAAAGAAGCCAATCGAGCTGCCAATCTCCCGCGTGAGCGAGTTCAGGGCGATGCGCGCATTCTCCACCATCAGTTCGTCCTCCTGCTCCAGTTGGTTCAGCACGCTCTCCCGGCCTTCGCCACTCAGCGTGCAGAGCGTTTCTACAAATGCGCGCCCGCCAAATTCGATGCTGCGAATCAGCACCAGCTCCTGCTTCGAGCCCAGCATCATCGTCGAGCCCTCGTGCCCGATATCGAGCAGGAAAAACGCCTGCTGATTGAAGACCTCCGACTGAGCGAAGGCAAAAGCGTTAAACGCGCTGACCTGCGCCAGTTGCAGGGACACCAGCGACCCCGCGCCGCTCTTGTCGATTAGTTCTCCGATTTGCGCCACCTGCGTCCGGGGCAGCCCGGCGACAAAGTAGCGCCTCTGCGATGGCGGCGGCGCCTCGGGCCCCGGCTCCACGGGAATCTCCGAGCAGTCCAGCACGAAGTCCCGGGTGTCCTGGTTCAAAAGAATCGCGCCATTCAGCTTCAGCGCCTCGCGCAGCACCTCAGTCGGCGTCTCAGGTTGATCAATGATCCGCACAATCGCCTCGGGGCTTGTCACCGCCACGGCGCACGCTTTCGCACTGCCCCCCATTTGCTTGAACAGCGACTTGAGCTGCTTGCCGAGTTCCTCAGGCGTGCGCTCCACGGTGTCATCCACCACCTGTGATGCAAAGTGGGTGACCACGATGCGGTTCCCGCTCTTCTTGTGCAGAAGCACTGATTTCAGGCTGTGGCGCCCTATGTCCACGCCAACAACAGATGTGAGAGTCTTTGCCATTTTTAATTCAGCTTTTGAGATAAGCAGGGCGTGTGCCGCGTGCCGCGTTCGTGAATATTAACGCGAACTTTCTGCATCCACATGGATCGGGGCTTTCTCCGGCCGCATTTCCTCCAGCATATACATCAGCACCCACAGTGCGATTGCCGCCCCAAACACGATGAAAATAATCGCGAATATCCGCATCGAATTGCGACCGGAATCCAACTCCGTGCGCTTTTGCCGCGATGCCATGAGCTGCACATCGAGCAGCTTGAGTAGTTGCTCCGAAGCCACCTTGTCCGCCGCGGCTTTTGCAGCTGCGGCCTTGGCAGATTCGTCGATTTCCACGGTGGCACTCCCGCCCGCGCCAGTATTCGGAGCGGGTTCTTCTGGCATGGTGGGCGGGGTTTTGTTGTCTTCGGGCATGGCAAAGGCTGTTTTTCAACGATGATCGGGAGCAATTCCCATGAAAGAGCTTATCTCGCGCCGTTCTTCGTTTTTCTTGCATTTCTACTGCTGGGAGAAATCGTGGGAAGGCTCGGCGACGGGTATGCCCACTGGATGCTCGCCGGTCCGCGATACTGGATTTTCCCCCTCCAGACCATGGTCTGCGCCGGCATCCTCTGGCGTCTCCGGGGCCACTACACCCTCGGCCCCTACCGTGGCTGGCTGACCGCCATCGCCGCGGGCGGCATCGCCCTTGCCCTGTGGGTTTCCCCCCAGTGGATCTTCGGGGCCACCCCCCGCACGGAGGGCTTTGACCCCGCGCACTTCGGCACCGAGGGCGCACCCTATGCCGCAAACCTCTCCCTCCGCATCCTGCGCATGGTGGTCATCGTCCCCTTGGTGGAGGAAATCTTCTGGCGGGGCTGGCTTCTCAGGTTTCTCATCAAGGAGGACTTCCGCACCGTGCCCTTCGGCACCTTCACGTGGAAATCCTTCCTCATCACCAGCATCGCGTTCTGCTTCGAGCATCAGCCCCCCGACTGGCCCGCCGCAATCCTCACCGGGGCCATCTACAATTGGGTGGCCATCTCCACCCGCAGCCTCTGGGCGTGTGTGCTCGCCCACGCCATCACCAACGCCACCCTGGCCATCTACATTCTCCACACCAAACAGTGGGGCTTTTGGTAAAACTGGCCGGATTCCTGCTCTCCAGCAGGTATGATTCAAAACTCTTTCTTTCAAAAAGTCTTCCTCACCATGTTCTGGGGATTCTGCGCCGCAAGCGCGATCCAGTTCTACAAACACATGGTCTGGAAGGCCAACGAAGACATCAACGGCAAGGAAGCCATGAAGGAACTCTACAGCGACGCCAGGCAAGTCGTTCACAAGCCCCGAAAGTAGAGCGTTTCGTCTTTCAAATACCCGCCCTTCCGCGCCAACGGCGCGCAAGAATTTTCCCCCTCCGCCAGCCATTGGACGTTAAGCGTTGGACGTTGGACGTTTGCTTCAGCCCCCCGCCACAATCCGCAAAAGCTCCACGCGATCCCCTTCCTCCATTGCCTTCCCCCATTCCTCCCTGCGCAGCGCAGTCCCATTGAGTTCCACGAGGACCGTCCCTTTCGGAAACCCCAGTTCCTCCACCATCGCCACCACATCCTGCGCGGCGGTTTCGTGTTCCTTCCCATTCAGGACGATTTTCATTGGGTGAGGATTGCCTGATCCCAGTCCTTCCACACCGCCTCAAACCCCCTGCTCCGCAAAAGCTCCGCGATCTGCGCGGGGGATCGGGTGTCCGCGATTTCAAATTGTTCCGTCGCATTCTGAACATGCGAGCAGCCCTCTGTTGGCTCGTTGTCGAGTTCCACCCGGCGGCCCTTCACCGTCAGGTGCAAATCATCCCTCCCCTCCCCGGTATAGCCGCCCGGCTCCGTATGACTGCCGGCGCTCATCATGGTGACACCCAGAGGCAGCAGGGCGTCGCGCAGCGCCGCGGATTCCCGGGTGCTCAGCACAAATCCTACGTGGGGAAAGCACAGCCGCAGCGCGCAAATGAGCTGCACAAACTCCCTGTCCGGCAGCGTGTGCCGGGGCTCAAACTGCCCCGCGCACGGACGCAGCCTCGGCAGCGAAATGGTAAACTGCGCCTTCCAGCAGCGCTTCAATAAATACTCCAGATGCGCCGCAAGCGCCCGTGCCTCGCCCCGCCACTCGGAAAGCCCAAAGAGCGCCCCCACCCCGATTCGGCGGAAGCCCGCGTCGTGCGCCCGCTCCGGGCAGGCCAGACGCCAGTCAAAGTCCCGCTTCGGCCCCGAGGTATGCATTTCCGCATACACCTCCCGGTTGTAAGTCTCCTGGTAAACCACCAACCCCTCCGCGCCTGCACGCACCAGTGGCTCGTATTCGGGGGTCTCCATCGGGGCCACCTCCAGCGCGAGTCCCGGCACCACCGGTGCCAGCGCGCGCACGCAGGCCTCGAGGTAGCCGTTGCTCACAAATTTCGGATGCTCTCCCGCCACGAGTAAAATATTCCGGAACCCCTCCGCGACCAGGTGCCGCGCCTCCTTCACCACCGATGCCACCTCCAGCGTTACCCGCAGAATCGCATTGTCCCGCGAGAAGCCACAGTAGGCGCAATTGTTGATGCACTCGTTGCTCAGGTAGAGGGGTGCAAAAAGACGGATCGCCCGGCCAAAATTCCTACGTGTGAGCAAGGCCGACTCCTGCGCCATCGTCTCCAGTTGCCCATCCGTCTTCGGCTCAATCAGCGCCGCAAACCGCCGCAACACCGGCGATGGCTGCTTGGGAAATAGGATGTCGTCTGCACTTGGCACACCCCCACCATTCACCATCCCCCTCACCCCCTGCAACAATCATCCGCAACTCTGAGCAATCACTCCCTTACTCTTCGTCTTGCTCATGCTCTTGCTCTCGGTGCCTCAGAGCACAGCATGGCGGTTTAACTCTCTCCCGCTCCGACGCGTCTGGCGTTTCCCGGCCACTGCTTCCCTCCGTTCTGCGCTTTCCATTGGGCGTTGGATGTTGAGCGTTGGGCGTTGGGCGTTTTGCAGCAAGAATCTTGGTTACGACCGCCGCGCTCTGCCTTGGCGGTTCAACTTCACCCGCTCCCATCGAAAATGACCCCGTTTCGGGATTGAGAGATGCTTCTCCCCCAACGACCTTCCGTACCTGTGCTGTCCGTTTACCACTTTCTCATCGTTCTTTGCCTGCTCGTAATCCTCGGCAATGTTCTCGTAAACTTGTTCTACTTCGACGGCTTGCGCCCGGTGGTGCCACCGGAATCCGGCCCCCGTGTTTCCGTGCTCGTCC
>JAYUWZ010000746.1:0-3240 GCA_043753265.1 Verrucomicrobiaceae bacterium | reverse complement strand
TCATCGACGGACAGGCGAATGGCTTCGCGAGCTGGACAAACCCCAAGAGCGGCTTCATCCGGAAAATCCCCGGAGCCGCTCCTGCCGCTCCCGACGCCAATGCAGGTCTGCCTCCCCGCACGGGAAAGTATAACATTCTATCCTTTGGCCCGGGCGGGAAATACCTCTATCTCGGCCACATCGAGTTGCAGGCTGGCGGCAAATACCGGGTCTCCCGCACCAGCGCCGGGGAATACTTCGGCGAGGGAACTTATGCATTCGATGCCGCTACCAAAAGCGTCCAATGGCTCACCGGTCCTTATAAAGATGAGGCAGGCTGGGGCGGTGGTTTTGAAATCGATCGCGGTGGCAAAACGCACAAGATCCGGCTTCGCAAAGGCACCATCGCCACGAATAGCATGGAGTAGAGTGCAACTTTTTTGGGCGCTCCTTCAGAACTTTGCATTTTAATGTCAAACCTAGGGCGGCGCTCGTGCCTCGCTTGCCCTAGGCTGGAATGAAACCGGGCCTTTGGCCCTCCATTGCAGGCTCCAACCATACTGTCGCAACCGGATGCCTCAAAGGGCCTGCATTCCCGCCCGCGCGAGGTTGGAAACCTCGCCTACTTTGTGGGGCGCTCGATCAATGATCCTCGCTCGTGACCCGCATGATCTCTTCCAGCGTGGTGACGCCTTCGCGGGCCTTGTCGATGCCCACCATGCGCAGGGTTTTCATGCCTTCGCTGATTGCCTGGTTCTTGATCACCGTGGCGCTTGCGCGCTTTACGATGAGGCGGCGGATGGCCTCGCTGATGGGCAGCACCTCGAGAATCGCGGCCCGGCCCACATAGCCGCGGCCTTTGCAGCGGGAGCAGCCCACGCCGCGGTAGAAGACGCTGCCGTCGTCCTCGATGCCGAGCTTTTGAAAAATCTCGGGCTCGGGCTGGAATTCCTCGCGGCAGTTCGGGCACACGCGGCGCACGAGACGCTGGGCGCACGTGAGCAGGATGGAGGAGCTGATGAGGAATGGCTCGATGCCCATGTCGTCGAGACGCGTGATGGCGCCCGCGGCGTCATTGGTGTGGAGCGTGGAGAGCACCTGGTGACCGGTGAGTGCGGCTTTCACGGCGATGTCCGCCGTTTCGTTGTCACGAATCTCACCAATCATGCATATGTCAGGATCCTGACGAAGAATGGAGCGCAGGGCGTCGGCGAAACTGAGGCCGATGTCGGCTTTCACCGCGACCTGGTTGATGCCCATGAGCTGGTATTCCACCGGGTCTTCCACGGTCACGATGTTATAAATCGGGTTATTCAGCTCGCTGAGGATGGTGTAGAGCGTGGTCGTCTTGCCGGAGCCGGTGGGGCCGGTGACGAGAATCATTCCGTGCGGCGCGTCGATGGCCTTCTTGAAGATGTTGAGCGTGTACTCGTCCAGGCCCATGGCATCGATGCTTCCGCTCAGGGTGCCCTTGTCGAGCAGACGGATTACGATCTTCTCCCCATGAATCGTGGGCAGAACGCTGACGCGCAAATCCACTTCCTTGCCGGAGACACGGATGCGGAAGCGGCCGTCCTGCGGCAGCCGGCGCTCGGCGATGTCGAGACCTGCGAGAATCTTGATGCGGCTGATGATGGGCAACTGCAGCGACTTCGGCGGCGAGCTTGCCTCAATCAGTGCGCCGTCCACGCGGTAGCGCAGCTTGAACTCCTTCTCAAAGGGTTCCATGTGAATATCGCTCGCCTTTTCCTTGATGGCCTGGACGAGGATGAGATTGACGATCTTGATGACCGGCGCGTCCTCGCTGTCCGAGGCCATCTTATCGAGGTCGATGTCCTCGTGTCGGGTCTTCACCTCTTCCACCGTTTCGGTGGCGGCATCCGCCGCAGCCTTTTGGGCGGCGTGCTTCAGCACCTCATCCATCGCCGCAGTCGCCTGGCCCACGCCGGAGAGCGCCTCGTTCACCGCGCGCTCGGTGGTGATCATGGGGATGATCTCCAACTTGGTGCGCTGCCGCAGATCGTCCAGGGCGAGGACGTTCAGCGGATCGGCCATCGCCACAAAGAGTTTGTTTCCGAGTCTGCAGACGGGTGCGAGCTTGTAGCTGCGCGCCATTTCCTTGGGCACGAGTGCGAGCACTTCCTCGGGCACGCGCACCCTGGAAAGATTGATCGGCGGCGTGTCGAGGCAGCGGCCCATGGAAATCACCATGTCCTGCTCGGTCACGAAATTCTGGTCGGTGAGAATTTTCAGCAGGCGTCCGCCCTGCTTTTTCTGCACCTGCATGGCCTCTTCGAGCTGCGCGGGCAGGAGCAGCCCGTCTTCGATGAGGACATCCGCTATGCGTTCGCCAAAGGATTTGATGCTCATGTTGGGCTTTAAAGTTTGTAGGTGTCCATGAGCACCCGGATGATGGCGGCCGGGGAGGCGAGGTGCCACTGGATGTTGTAGTCGAGGAGCTGCTGCACGGCTTCCTTGCCGGCTGCGTCAAAGGGATTTGCCACCGCGATCATGATCGTGCGGGAGAGGATGTCGAAGGGAACAATCAAGCGGCCCAGCGTGAGCGTCTCTGGTAGCATTTTCACCACCTGCCGGTCGATTTCGTAGGCCTCGAGCGGGATGTATGCAAATTTGGAGCGGTCCAGGATGCCGCACATGAGCTGCTCCTGGTTGACCTGGCCGCGCGTCACGATTTCGTCGATCAGGCAGGAGGCGACCTGCTGTGGCGTGCGCTCCTTGTTCTTTTTGCGGACGATGGTGATGGCCTGGTTCACGACATCCGGGCTCGCCAGCTTGTGCTGGATGAGAAAGCGCACGAGCGGGTCGTTGCCGTCATCGGAGGCTTCCAGTCGCGCGGCGACGGCGGCGCTGTCCATGGCGCCTCCCATGGAGACGCGCTCCATGGTCTGGGTTTTTTTGGTGGCGATGAGGTTGCCGCCTTCCTGCACGACTGCGCGGAAATCGAGCGCGATGCCGGCTCCGTTGCCGCCGGTGGCCGTTTGCACCGCCTGCAAGCGGGCCTCCACCTCGCCCAGGGCGGCAATCACCTCGGCATTATCCGGTTCCTTTTGGAGGATGCCCTCGTACTCCAGCAGCGCGGAGGCGTACTGGCCGAGGTCCATGTAGGCGTCCGCAAGCCTGCGGGCGACCACGAGAGACTCGGTATTCTGCCCTATCTTGGAATGGGCTTCCTTGAGAATTTCGAGACTCTGTGTGTCCTGAGGGTTGGCTTGGGTAATGACCTCGAACATCTCGATGGTC
>JAYUWZ010000745.1:0-6947 GCA_043753265.1 Verrucomicrobiaceae bacterium | reverse complement strand
GCATAGCCGCTGTGCCATTTTTGCTTCAGCGACTTACCAAGCCCCTCTTTTCTTTCACTCAAATCGCAGAATAGGCATTATTCAGCGTCTCCCTAAGTCTTTGCGCGCTTGGTTGGAATTTCACGTGGTGGACAATTTTAAGATGCCTCCACCGCTTCCCGCGGAACCTCCGCGCCCTTTACCACCGGGCGCAACCGCAGCTCAAATTCCGTCAATTCCGAGTCTGACCGCAGCAGGCGCAACTCGCCGCCCTGTGCGCGCGCCAGTTCCCGTGCGATGCTCAGGCCCAGCCCCGTCCCGGTCTTCGATTCATCCGTCTCGCCCCGCGTGAAGCGGTTGAAAATGTGCGCCATTTTATCCCCGGGAATCGGCACGCCGGTATTGGCCACGACGACAAACACCCCGTCCTCATCGGTTCCCGCAGTAATGGTGATGCTGCCTCCCGGGCGGTTGTACTTCACCGCGTTTTCCAGCAGGTTCAGGATCACCTGCTCGGTGCGCGGCGCATCGGCAATCGCGGTCAATTCCGCAGGCAGCTCGCGCTCGATGCGGAGTCCCTGGGGCTCCGCGAGAATCTCGGCATCCTCCGTGCAGCCCTCGATCACCGGTATCAGATCTGTTTCGCGCGTGCGTACCTCGAGACGCCCGGCGTCCGCGCGGGCGAGAAGGAGCAGCCCGTCCGCGAGCGAGGTCAGCCGTCGGGTCTGTTGCAGGAGCACGGACAATTCCACGATATGCTCGGGCTTCAGATCCTTTTGCTTCATCAGCGTATCAATCCCGACGCGCATCACCGCGATGGGGGTTTTGAGCTGATGCGAGGCATCGGATGCGAAGTGCACGGCTTGGTTGTAGCTCGTCTCCAGGCGGGCGAAGGTATTGTTCAGCACCTCCGTGAGCTGATGGATTTCATCGCGCGCGGTGGGCACAGGGAGCCGCTGGTGCAGTGCCTCCGCGGTGATGTGCTCCGCGGCGGAAGTGATGTTTGCCACGGGCCTCAGCGCGCGCCCGGCGACCCATAGCCCGCCACCGAGACTCAGCACCACCACTGCCGGCAGGGCCACCAGCACGGCGAGCCACACACGGTCGACTGTGGCATTGTGTGCGCGAAGCGGTGAGCCGAGGTGCAGTACCAGTGACTTGTGAAAGTAAGTGCCCACGCGGTAGCGATTCTCTCCAAAGGTGATTTCCCGCGGATCGGAATTGGCCGTGGCGATGGACTGGCCGCGCAGATTTTGCGACCGGTACCACAGCTTGCCATTTGTGCCGGTAATTTCAATGAGCCGGTTGCTCACGGAGGGAGGCATGAGGTCGTCGGTGATCTCCGTGCGGTTCTCCACGGGGCCTCCGGAATGGTGGTCGAGATCCCAGAAGACCTCGCGCGCGGCATCGTCCAGCCGCTTGTCCACGACCTCCATCAACTCATGCTGGATGAAGTAAAAGATACCGCCCAGCACCAGCGCCATGGCTCCACCGGCTGCGAGCGCCGACCACAGCGCCACCTTCACCCGCAGCGGCAGACGCTTCATGCAGCGATGGGCACGTCGATCTTGTAGCCGACGTTGCGCACCGTCTGGATGAGCTTGGTCGGGAAATCCTCGTCCACCTTGCGGCGCACACGCTGGATATACACGTCCACCGCGTTGGTCTCGTCGTCGAGCGCGCTCTTCCACACGTGCTCGCAGAGCTCCGTGCGCGTAAAGGCGCGGCCCGCATGGCGCATGAGGAAATTCAAAAGCCCAAATTCCCGCACGCTGAGATAGAGCTTCGTGCCACTGCGCACGACCTCGCGAGTGGTTTCGTTGAGCACGAGGTCGGCCACGCGCAGCAGGGGCGAGACGTCGACACCCGAACGGCGGGTAAGCGCATTCACGCGGGCGAGCAGCTCCTCCAGTGCGAAGGGCTTTGGCAAATAATCATCCGCCCCGAGGTCGAGGCCGTGCACGCGATCTGGCAGTTCGCCGCGCGCGGTGAGGATGATAACCGGCGTGGCGATGCTCTTTTGCCGGATGGCTTTGAGAATATCGAGCCCGTCGCAGCCCGGCAGGGCGAGATCGAGCAGCACAATGTCGAAGGGCCTGGTGGTGGCTGCGGTGAGACCTTCGTCGCCGCGGGTGATGGCTTCGACCTCGTGGCCTTCCGCAGTGAGCGCCTTCGTCACATAGCGTGAGATTTTTTGTTCGTCTTCAATCAGGAGAACTTTCATGGGAGGCAGGTTTTGAGTTTTGCGAGTGAACTCCAGAACCCTCTGCAAATCAACGTCCGCGTAGGTCGCTAACGTTTTTTTTACAACTCGCGCACGCTGCAATGACAAATGCCGGAAAATCCGGACTAGGTTTTTACCATGAAACTTAAGATCGCCTTCGCCGCCCTTGCCCTCGCCGGGCTCTCCATCTCCCGCGCCGAGGAAAAAATCGCGCCCGAGCAACCCGTGATTCAAATTGCCATCCTGCTGGATAATTCGGGCAGCATGAACGGCCTCATTGCACAGGCCAAAACGGAGCTATGGAATATCGTGAACGAATTCATCACGGCCAAGCAGAACGGCAAGAGCCCGCGTGTGCAGGTGGCGCTCTTTGAGTATGGGGTGAACGATCTCCCCGGGGAAAAAGGCCACATCCGCTTTCTCTCGCCACTTACTGACGACCTCGATCAACTCAGTGAGAAGCTTTTCTCCATCAATACCCGCGCCTCCGGCAGTAATGAGTTCTGCGGCTGGGTAATCAACGACGCCGTGAGCAAGCTCGAGTGGGACAAATCACCAAAAACTTACAAAGCGATCTTTATCGCAGGGAATGAGCCGTTCACGCAGGGCAAAATCGATTACCGCGACGCCTGCAAATCCGCCATTTCAAAGGGCATCATCGTGAACACGATTCACTGCGGCGTGGAGTCCGAGGGCCTCAGCGGTCAGTGGAAGGACGGAGCGGCGCTCGCGGATGGCCGATTCCTAAACATCAATCACAACGCCGTGGTCGCCGCCCCGCCGGCCCCGCAGGACAAGGAAATCGCGGACCTCAATGGCAAGCTGAATGGTACGTACGTGGCGTGGGGTGCGAAGGGCGCGGAAGGTCTCGCACGACAAAGCGCGCAGGATGCCAACGCCGCCGCAGCGCCCAATGCGAGCACGTCATTCAACAGCCGGGTGGCGTCCAAGGCATCCGGCGTTTACAACAACGGTGCGTGGGACCTGGTGGATCGCGCCAAGGAAAAGGATTTCGACCTCGCGAAGGTGAAAGACGAGGAACTGCCGGAAGAGATGCGCAAGATGACTCCCGAGGAGCGCAAGAAGCACCTCGACACCAAGACTGCCGAGCGCGCGGAACTGCAAAAGCGCATCGGTGAACTCGCCAAGGATCGCGAAAAATTCATAGCTGCGGAGACGAAGAAAACCAGCAAGGAGCAAACCCTGAGCAAAGCCGTGACCGGCGCAGTGCGTGAGCAGGCCGAGAAGAAGGGCGTGACCTTCGAGTCGAAGCCGCAGCAGTAATCAAATTGTCGCCGCTCCCTGGTCGCCTTTCAACTCACACAACCGAACAAAAAAAAGCGCCGTGGTTCATCACGAACCACGGCGCTTTGTGTGAGTCAGTGCTATTGCCGGAGCTTAGCCGATCTTCGAAGCCACGAGCGACTCAAGCTTCACGATGTCGATCGCAAACTTGCGGATGCCCTCGGCCGTTTTTTCGGTGGCCATGGCGTCGTCGTTCAGTTCGTAGCGGAAGGTCTTCTCGTCGTACGAGCGCTTCTCGATGGGCAGTCCCGCGGCCTTGCTGGCGTCGAGCTTGAGGGTCAGCGGGTCGGTGCTGGCTTGCAGCTCGCCCAGCAGCGAGGGGCTGATGGTGAGCAGGTCGCAGCCCGCGAGTTCGGTGATTTCGCCCTTGTTGCGGAAGGAGGCGCCCATCACCTCGGTCTTGTGGCCGAATTTCTTGTAGTAGTTGTAAATCGCGGTCACCGAAACCACGCCGGGGTCTTCGGTCGGCGAGTAGTCCTTCTTGGTGCTCGCCTTGAACCAATCAAGAATGCGGCCCACGAAAGGCGAGATGAGCTGGATGCCGCCCTCGGCGCATGCGACGGCCTGCGCGAGCGAGAAAAGGAGCGTGAGATTGCAGTGGATGCCTTCTTTTTCCAGCACTTCGGCGGCCTTGATGCCCTCCCATGTGCTGGCGATCTTGATGAGTACTCGGTCGCGGCTGATGCCATTCTTTTCGTAGAGTGCGATGAGCTGGCGGCCCTTGGCGATGCTGCCTTCCTTGTCAAAGGAAAGCCGCGCATCCGTCTCGGTGCTTACGCGACCGGGAACGATCTTGAGGATTTCGAGGCCGAAATTGACGAGCACGTGGTCAATCACGTCGTCCACCTGCTTGGCCCCGGTGAGCGCGCTGCCTTTGCGATCGGTCACGGCTTTGTCCACGAGGTGCGCATACTCTGGCTTGGAGGCTGCGGCCAAAATGAGAGAGGGGTTCGTGGTGGCGTCCTGAGGCTTGTAGGCCTTCATGGACTCGAAGTCGCCCGTGTCGGCGACGACCTTGGTGAGCTGTTTGAGCTGGTCGAGTTGTGTGATCATAGGTTGCTGAAAGTAGCTCACCCTATGGCCGCAAACGGCGCGTGGAAATGGTAATTTTGAAGCACGATGCAATGAGTGGGTCATCCATATAACCGCAAGACATCGACAACGCGAGCGACGCCTTGGAGTGCGGTGGCAGAGTGTAACGGCGACACCGCCTTCGCTTTGCGAATGGTGCGCCCTTTTTAGAGCCAGCGTTCGAATCGAAATGGCCATTACATCGGTGAGGCGAGTCTCTTCACACCCGCAATCCCATCCGAAGGCGGTGTCGCGCTTAGGGTTGCTCCTCGCTCCGCTCGGCCCCTACGGGCTGCTTCGCAGGCTTTCTCGCTGCTCGAATGCCACACGCACTCCAAGGCGCTGCGCGCTTTCGTTTCGGCGCGTCTCCACGTCTCCGCGTCTCCACACACAGAGCAAGGCGCTCCGCACTACGGCACCACCACCACCCGCCCCGGCACATCCACGCCCGGGAAAGTCCCCTCGATCATCCCCGGCCCATCCAGCGCTGCCTGCAACACGACCACTCCGCGAGTCGCCCGCATCCTCCCATCCGAATGGCGGAACGCACCTGAAAATGCACCCGTCGAGGGAATGAACCGGAGCGACAACTTTTGCGCATTGAGCGGTACTGTGAATTGATTGGCGGGCGAAACACTCATGGTGATTGGGCCCATGGGGGAGGGAAGGTTCCCCGCATCCATGGACGCCGACGCGGTTGCGAATCCTGGCAGCAATTGCATACCTCTCGCCGGCGGCAGATAGGCGGCACCCTCGATCACCAAATCTTTTCTCAAGAACCCCGCGTGATAAACGCCCTGTGGTTTCGCCATCGCAGGCTTGTGCCACGCAAGATCGCCGAGCAGCGCGCGGGGCGTCCCGGTCGTGGCCAGCGCCGGCCATCCCGCGACGTATCCGCGCCGCTGTGCATAGAGCCCTGCGGCGATGGGCACGCGGCCTGTCTGGGTCAGCGCGGTCGCCAGTGAAATGGCCGTGCCATCGCCCATCGTACCCAGCACCCTGATTGCACCGCTGGCACCAATGGCCATGGTTACTGTGCCAGCAGGCGCCCCCGCTTCACGCAGGATCGCCGTGTATTTCCCGGCACCAATCACCGGTGATGCCCCGGTGCCGGTCGCGAGGATTTCCCCCGCAATGGCGTGGACGCCGAAAGTTCCCTCAAAGCGCGCGCAGTTATCGAGCATGCGGAGGTGCAGCACTCGTTGCTCCGTGGTTCTGCCCGTGCGAATCACAAACGTCCTCCGAAACTCCCCGCTGGAATCAAACGTACCTCGAAATCCAAATGCTTTTCCATCGGCGTTCACCTGGCCAGTGGCCAGTCCTGCCGCCGTGGTGCGGAATGAGATGCTGCCATATCCCGCCACGCCCACTGGTGGCTCAAGCAAGCCGCGGTAGCCTGCTTTGCCCGGTACCAAGACCGGTAGCACATCGTCGCTCGTAATACTAATCTCGTGCGAGGCCACCATGCCGATTCCCACGCCACCGTCCGGCATGGCAAGGATGAGCCGCAGGCGCTCCACTTTCTCCACATCGGCATCGTCAAGAATCGGAACCACCACCGTCTTCATCGTCTCCCCCGCGCCAAAGTGCAAAGTGATGGGCAGCACATCCTCGAAATCCGCGCCTGCTGTCGCGCTATCGAGCGCCGAGCTCAGGGAGCCCTGGCGCACCACAATGCTCACTGCGCCAATCGAGCCCCCCGTGCGATGGACCACGACCGAGTAGTGCCCCGAAGTCTCCGGAATGCTCACTTTGGCGGAAGCAAATTGAATCGCACCCGCGACGCCCCCACCCGCTCCATCATTGTCGAGAATGGTCACGGATGCAGAGGACGGAGCACCCACCAACGCGCCTCCCATCGCACTGGAAAGCGTCACCGTGAAGTGCTCATCTCCTTCCGGGATGTTGTCGTTGAGAATCGGGATGCTGACTGTTTTCGTCGTCTCCAGCCCGGTGAATACCACCGTCCCCGACGTTTCTGAAAAATCATCCCCCGAGCCAGCCGAGCCTGCGCTCGTGGAATATTGAACGCTCATCGTGCCCACGAGTTCGCCAAAACGTTTGATCTCTACGTTTACCGCGCCACCATTTTCCGCGACTGAAAAGGCACTGGCTGAAAATGCGATAGTGCCCGTGCTGCCTCCCGGATTAAAGGGCGGCTGCCCCGCATTGATTGCAGCAAGCGTGGGCATGACCCTGTCCCAGTTTGCGGGATCATTTCCAATCACGTAACGCCCGAGGCGCTGGAGCGAAGCAGTTCCATTTCCTCCCGGCCACGGATCGGAGTCACTGTAGTCCGCCTTGTCCACGAGGAGCATTGCGGTGGAAGCGCCATTGGATTCACCAGGTCTCGCGAGCTCGATGCGCG
>JAYUWZ010000744.1:0-6950 GCA_043753265.1 Verrucomicrobiaceae bacterium | reverse complement strand
CTTGCCTGATTTTTACACAGTTGCTGAACGAGCTTCAAGCGAGTGAAGGATCCCATGAAATCCACTATTTTGCGGCGTGCGGCTCGCTGCTTTGTAAGCGCTGCTTTGCTGCGCCCTACTTTTTGGTGGTGAGCCAGATGAGGGTGGGGCGCTGGGTGGCCTCTATGGCGAAGTAGCCTTCGATTTCTTTTTTCACTTCCACCGCCTCGGCGGCACCGGGGCTGAGGGGCATGCGCTCGGCGCGTTCGATTTCCATCGGGTCGTGGAAGAGGCGCGCCACGCGGGGATCGCCGCTGGGTTTCCAGACGGCCCACACGCGCTTTTTGGGATCGGTGGCGTGCGTGAATTCGTAGGCGTAGCACTCGCCCGCGTCCTCGCGCTCCACGCGGGTGAAGCGGTAGTCGCCAAGGGAACGGAAGAGCCAGGCCAGGGAGTGGAATGCGGGCTTGGGTTGGAAATTGCGGGTGATGCCGCTGCTGCCGTGCACCTGGGGTTCGTCCTTGTCGTCGAAGAAAAACACGTGCGCGCGATCCACTCCGTGGCGCGCGAGAAGCAGGAAGGAACGCACGAGCCACATGGCCTGTTGCTCTTCGGTGCTGCCCTGCCATTTGGCGAAGGTGCCGGTGGCGGGTGCGGGTTTGGTGCTGGCGTCGAAGCCAAATTCGGTGACCCACAATTCCTTGCCCTTCGCATTGGCATCGCGCCAGGCGATTACTTTCTCGAGGGTCTCAATCCATTTGGCGGCGGGGTCCTCGGGGTAGCTGCGTTTCCACGTGGGCCAGGGCTGCACCTCGGCGTAGATGTGGATATTGAGGACGTCCCACAGGTCGTCGAGCCCCTTGAAGCAATCGACACTCTTGGCGTAATCGTGGCTTTTGCCGAGCGTGGCGGCGCAGGTGGCGATCTTCAGCTTCGGGTCGCCGGCGCGGAGTCCGCGAGCCATGGCCTCGAAAAGCTGGCGGTAAATCTGGTCGCTGTATTTGCCGGGCTCGTTGCCGATCTCGGCGGCTTCGAGCAGGGCTTCCTTGGAGGACGGCCCGAAGGCTTTGGCAAACTCGAGGCCGTAGGCATGGGCGTCCTTCGGGATGTCCTTCCATTTATCAGGCGCGAGGTTGTCGAACATGATGCTCGCGTGGGAACGATACCCCGCTTTTTTCCACGAGCCGTATACGTGGTTCCAGTCGACCTTGTTTTTCGCCAGAGGGAAATCGAGCTTCGAGGAGGTGTCCTTGCCTGTGTCCCAGTCGAGCGGGTGGTAGTCGCGAATCACGCGGGTGACCGGCGCGTAGAGCTCGGGCTTGAACTGAACGGTGTGGCTGTTGAGCCCCATGAGATCGCGCATGAGCGGCGCGGGTTTGTCCGCTGCGGCGAGCGGCGCGGAAAGGAGCAGGGCGATGAGGAGCGATTTCATGGTGACGGAGTAACGGAATGACGAATGACGAATGAAGAGGCGTGGGTGAGATTGAGATTAGCTCGTCAGTCTGGCCTCGTCATTTCCATGGAGCGGATTGAGTGAGATGCCTCACGTGGGCTCCTATTACATCATCGAAAAGTCCAGCGGGTCGCTGGTGTCGTCTTCGCCCGCGCTGTCGAAGAATTCGTAGGCGAGGGTTTTGCCGACGAAGGTGGTGTGTTTGAATGCGCCGACCATCAGCCACGCCTCGCTGCCCGGCTTTACGAGCACGAGCGCCTCGCGGGGTTGGTAGCTTTTGCGGTAGTTGAACGTGGTCTCGTAAAGGCCCGGCTCCAGGGTTCCGGGTTCGATAGAGTAAACATCGCCGACATTGAAACCGACGAGGCGGATGAGCGGCACGGGACGCATGTCGCCTGCTTTTTCAAAAGAGCTTGGCTGCTGTTCCAAGGGCTGGTCGTCCACGAGGGCCTGTGCGGCTTCCACGGGTGTGCCCTCGGTATCGGCTGCGATGCTGCTCATTTGCGTGCGACGGAGGAGTGTGCCATCGGGCAGCAGGTAGCCGCGCTCGAGCGGGCGGCCGTCTTTTTCCACAATGGTGCGAACCTCGCCGTAGAGGGCGTCCTTGGTGACCTTCTCGCCGAGCGCCAGCGCAACTGCCGCACCCGAGAGGGAGAACTCGATAGGTTTCATGCGGGGCGTTTAGCGGGAGCGCGGTGGAAGGGCAAGCGGGAGTGTCTGACCACGGGTGAAACCTGGTGCAACCGCGTCTCCATTGTTGTCACCCAACGGAGGGTGAGGCATATCTCAGGGAGCATGAGCGCACCCGAGGAACTGACAAACCACCTGACGGCCACCCAGGAAAAGCGGTGGTTTCGGATTTTCACGGTTCTGCTTGCGCTGTTTTTCATTGTTGCGGGAGGGCTTCTCTCATGGTCGCAACTCGGCGCAAAACGAGAGGATCGCGCGCATCAGTTGCTTCTCATGGACCCTGGTGCCCCAGACCCCGGGGTGACGAGTGCTGCAGACGTTTCTTCCGAGGGTGCAACTCCCATCCAGATCGGCGTGTATGTGGATCGCATCCCGGAGCTCTCCATCAAGGAAAGCACCTGGACTGCGGTATTTGATCTTTGGTTTCGCTGGAATGGGGGCATGAAGGATCCAGCAAGCGATATTGTGCTCATGGATGGCACCATTGAAACGAAGGAAAAGCTGGCTGAAAGGCACGATGGAACGAGCCACTACGTGCGCTATCGCGTGGTCGCAAAGCTCACCAAGGCTTTCCGCATCGCCCGATTTCCAGTCGATGAGCATCTGCTTACACTCGCCTTTGAAAGCGGCGAGTCCGCCCGGGACAAGCTCATCTTCCTGCCGGATGCCGGGAGCACAAGCGTCAGTTCGCGTGTTTCGGTTCCAGGATATTCGTTAAGCCGCTATTTGGGGATCGAAAAAGCCCATTCATATAAAACGACAAAAGGTGACCCTCAACTGCCGGCAGGGACAAAATCCACCTTTTCCCAATACCGCTTCGGCATGTTTCTCAAGCGCGATGGCTGGGGCCTGTATTTGAAGATGTTTCAGGCGCTCTACGTAGCCGTGCTTGTGGCCATGCTGGCATGCTTCATCAAGCCCACACACGTCGACCCGCGCTTCGGCCTTGGCGTGGGTGCGCTATTCGCGGCCGTGGCCAATTCCTACCTTTCCAGCAGTTATGTGCCGGACACAGGCGACTTCGCCCTCGCCGATGTGGTGAACGCCATCGGCATTCTCACCATCCTCGTCACCATCATCGAAAGCACCGTGTCGCTTTATCTCTACGACCGCTGTGGCGAAGTGGCTCTGTCCCGCAAACTCGACAAGGTGTCCTTCAGCATCATGCTTCCGTGCTTTCTCGGCGCAAATATCCTGCTTCTTATTGCGGCTTCGGCCTGATGCGGCACAGTGCCAACATAAGCGAGACAGCCGGGGCTGTGAAACCCATGCCGTCCTGAGGAAAACCCAAAGATGTACGTCATTGAAGCAATCATCGGGCGGGAGAAAACGTTAAGGGAAAATGTAGGGAAGTACCGGAACGCGAGAGTCATTCCGCTTTCGCAGGGTCTGGCGCTTATCCCTATCGTTGACGAACTGGTCGAAGAGATCGGGAGCAATGACGGAGAATGCCCGGAAGGTTTTTCGAAGCTTTCATTATGTATTCGAAAGTGGGCTGAGCACTTCGCGAAACACGGAACTGTAGCTTACGTGGAAGCAGAGTTCTTCGGCGGAGTAGGCACCCAAAGTGCGATTGCGTGGCACGAAGGCCGACAAGCGCTTCAAGTTCGATTTGCGCAGGACGCGATCAATCAAGCTTTGAAGCTCATGGGTGTGACCATCATGGAACCTGCCACCGACGAGTTCGACTCTATCGGGCTCGGCTCCCATCGCTCCACGGAAAGGTGGCTCGAAGGAGACGATTAGGGAGTCCGCTCGACCCGATTACCGATCACACTCGCCCATCACAAAGTCGAGCGAGCCGAGGATGCAAACGACGTCGCTGAGCATGTGGCCGGGCAGGATTTTGGGCAGGATGCTGAGATTGATGAAGGAGGGGCTGCGGATCTTCAGGCGGTAGGGAGTGCCGCCGCCTTTGCTGTAGATATAGAAGCCGAGTTCGCCCTTCGGGTTTTCCGCGCCGAAGTAGACTTCGCCCTCGGGAGCCTTGAGTCCCTCGGTGTGCAGGATGAAGTGGTGGATGAGCTCCTCCATCTTCGTAAGCACGGTCGTTTTTGGCGGCGGGTAATTTTTGGGGTCGTTTACGAACCAAGGGCCACCGGGCATCTTCGCGCAGACCTGGCGGATGATGCTGACGCTCTGCTTAATCTCCTCGATGCGCATGAGGTAGCGGTCGTAGGAATCGCCAACGGAGCCGATGGGGATGTCGAAATCGTATTGCTCGTAGCCCAGGTAGGGCTGCTTTTTGCGGAGGTCGTGGTCGACGCCGGAGGCGCGCAGGTTCGGGCCGCTGAGGCCGTAGCTGATGGCGTCTTCCTTGGTGATGGTGCCGATGTCCTTCGTGCGATCCACAAAGATGCGGTTGCGAGTGAGCAGGCGATCCATCTCATCCACGACAGGCAGGACTTCGTCGCAAAACTTGAGCACCGATTTGAGGAAACCCTCGGGGATGTCGCGCACCATGCCGCCGATGCGGGTGTAGCTGGTGGTGAAGCGGGCACCGGTGAGCTGCTCGGTGAGATTGTACACCGTTTCGCGCTGCTGGAAGGTGTAGAGAAAGACGGTCATCGCTCCGGTATCCATCGCGAAGCAGCCGAGGCCGAGCAGATGGGCGGAGACGCGGGCGAGTTCGCAGCAGAGCACGCGGATTGCCTGGCCGCGGGGCGGGAGCTCCCAGCCCATGAGCTTTTCCACGGCCATGGCGTAGGCCACGTTGTTTGCCAGCGGGGCAAGGTAGTCCAGCCGGTCCGTGTAGGGCACGAACTGGTTGTAGGTCATGTTTTCCGCGATCTTCTCGTCGCCGCGGTGAAGGTAGCCGACATCGGGCGTGGCCTTGGTGATGACCTCACCATCGAGCTCCAGCACGAGGCGCAGCACGCCGTGGGTGGCGGGGTGCGAGGGTCCCATGTTCAGGACGAGCTTTTCTCCCAATGCGTCGCCAGTGCCCTCCAGGCCTTGCTGGGCCTTGGTGAGGACATCGGGCATTTCGAACTCAACGGTGCTTGCGGCCATAATGATCGGGGAGAAAGTGCGACGAGTGGGAAGGGGAGGCAAGGGTATTTGTGAAAAGTTTCACAAGCGGCGGGAAATTTAAGATTTAGGAATTAAGATTTAAGATTTGGGTATGGGACGACGCTGATGGGGGAGGGCGGGAGCTTGCTCTCAAGATTACCCAGAAATCGGGCTGGGGGAAAAGCCGGAGGCTTTGCTGCGCCGCGCCCCAACTGGGGCGCAAGAGCTTGGCGTTCCCCAGCCACGGCTACACTCCGACCTGCGCCTTCCATTGAGCGTTGAATGTTGGGCGTTGGACGTTTTGTGCGAGGGACAATGGTTTTACAATTGGTGCACAGTGGGCTGACAATCGATCTGGCCCTGTAGGTCAACCTGCTCCTGCCATGCATCACCCTTTTCAACAGACTGCTTTTCACCGTGGTTTCCTCCTTTGGGTTGCGTTGTTCCTATTTGGGCTTGGGAATGTGGCGCGTGCCTACCTCGTCGGGCCGCCTCTTTCCTTGGAGCAACTTACGGAGGAGGCGGATATTGTTTTCAAGGCGAAGGCGGTTTCCACCGCGCCGGTGGAGGATGCATGGTTTAAACCGGTGGTGGGCTTTGAAGCGCGAGAGACGCAGTTTAAGCTCATCAGCGTGGTGAAGGGTGGGCACGCGGGGGACGTCTTGCAGTTTCGCCACTACGACGAAAAGGGCAGCGAGTCTGTGCGAATGTATCAGCCCCAATTTTACCACTTCGAGGCGGGGAAGACGTGCCTGGTGTTTGCGAAGAAGTCGGACACGCCTGGCGTGTTCCGCCAAATCTCACCCCATCACACGGGCAAGGAAGACCAAGGGGTGCTGCGGTGCGCGAACGAAAAGCCTGCTGCCGCAGCCAAGGTGAAGGACGTGATGTGGGCGGAAATTCAGGCAATGCTGGGGAGTTCCGTTTCAAAAGACCTCATCTACGGTATCCAACAACTCCGCGACATGGGAGCTTTGCCGTCGCAATTCGCGACGACAACGGATTTTGACCGTATCGAGGCGCTGAAGGCGATTGCGCCTTTCATGGTTGCGGAGGATGGCGAAGTGGCGCGTGCGGCCATCACGGTGATCGGTTCGAAGAATCCCTACATGGCCGACGACCACGCGCAGTTCTGGCTGGCAACGGTCGGCAGCGCGGAAATTCCCGGCGTCGGTCAAACGGATGCGAAGATGAAAAACGTGGGAGGTGAGCTTTTTTGGAAAGAGCTGATCGCAGTGGCCGATGGCAAAGCTGCCGTTGAAACACGGGCGCTGGCGATTCGTTCGCTGGGGCTGGTGCGCAAGGCCGAGCTGGTTCCGGCAATCGAGAAGTGGCTTGCGGCTCCTGAACCGACCGTGCGCGCCGCTGCGGTGGTATTGCTTGCAGACTACCCTGCGAGCGATACGGCGAAACGGTTCCCAGCTTTTGCAGGGGATGCGGCCCCGGAGGTCCGCAGGTGCGCCGCTCACGCAATCGGCTTTTTGCAAAAAGTGGAGATGGCCGGAACGCTGGCCACGCTGCTCAAGGACAAGGATAAGCAAGTCCGCTTCGCTGCTTCGCAGAGCCTGCTATCCTTTTCGCCGGACAAGCAGCCGATCGCCAAAATCTTTCAGGACAACATCGGCAACGAGGAGTTCAGTCCGCTGTTTCTCAATGCGCTCGCGAAGGGGAAGCCAGGGGAATATCTTGACCAGCTCGCAAAGACGATCGTGGAGCGGACGGAGCCGAAGAACTGGCAGGGGGGGCAGGTGCCGGCTTTCACGGCTTGGAACATCCTGTTCAAATACCTGCAGAAGCAATCTGCTGGGGAGATGCG
>JAYUWZ010000743.1:0-6960 GCA_043753265.1 Verrucomicrobiaceae bacterium | reverse complement strand
GACCGGCGATGGGGGGGCTGTTAAGCTCGGAGCGACGGGCGATGGCATTTCCAAGCTCACCATTCTCACCTCAAGGATTGTGGGGAACACTTCGGGCGAAGGCGGCGGCGGTGTCTACGCCCTTACAAAAGGGGAAATCAAAATCGTGGGCAGTCTCATTTCCGGAAATAGCGCCGTCGATAACGGAGGGGGCCTTTATTTGAGCATCTTCAACACTGTTACAAGCGTTGGCAACATCATGGTTCAAGCCACCACGATTTCGGGCAACACGACGTCGGGTGGGAATGGGGGTGGTGCTTACCTCGACAACGCCAGAACAGGAGGCAAAGTCACCGTGCTTGGCACCATCGTCACCCGTAACTCTGCCCCGACCGGCCTCGGTGGAGGCCTTTATCTGGATGAGGGTCTGGTCACCATCACAGGCACCACCGTCTCACTAAACACAGCGGTGGAAGGTGGCGGTATCTTCGACGCGGATACGGATTCCATGACCATCATCGGCAGCCGGATTATCAACAATAGTGCGACAGGGGCCACCGATGGCGGAGGCGGCATGCTCACCACCGGGGATCATCCCGTGAAGATCGTCAGCACGCTTTTTAGCGGCAATAGTGCCCAGCAAAATGGCGGCGGACTTTCCGTAATCTCTGCTGCAAAGGTATCCCTGCAGGCCACAACCTTTGTCGGAAATCGCTCCGTCGCAAGTCCGGGAATCGGCGGCGGGCTTTTCGCCAGCGAAGGCACGATCAAAATTACCGGGGGAGCATTCACCGAGAATTCTTCCGCAGACGACGGTGGCGGCATTGGCATAAAGTCCGGCAGCGTCGTGAACTTGGAGCTCATTGGCACCAGCTTTGTGAGGAACTCCGCAGCGAACGACGGCGGCGGGTTGCGCTCTGAAAACGCCGGGCTCATCAAACTCACGGGGGTAAAGATGATCGACAACGTCGCCAGCGCAGCGGGCGGTGGCCTCTATATGAGAGGTTCATCCATACTTCAAATCACAGGCTCCAAATTTCAGCGCAATTCCGCACTCAGCGGGGATGGCGGGGCGCTCTATTTGACCGGGACGGTTGCAGCCACCGTCACAGGCACCACCATATGGGACAATTACTCGACATCCGAGGGAGCAGGTATCCTGGTCACCAATGCAGCTACCCTCACTCTCAAGACAAGCAAGGTCACTGGGAACATAGCATCCTTTGATGGTGGTGGCGTGAAAAACAAAACTGGCGTGGCAGTAATCCTGTCTGCTACTCCCATCACGGGAAACACAGCCGGCACGAACCCCAACACCTCGGGCCTTTTCACGACGGTCTAGTTTCCCATTACCCGGCGAAACGCACCGAGTAAATCGGTGGCAGATACGAACCCAGCGACTCCCACGTTTCGCCACGATCCGCAGAGATGAATGCATTGCCCGTGGTCGTTCCAAAGGCCAGCGTGTCTCCGTATTGATCAAGCGCATGGCGGTAGACGATGTCGTAGCAGAGTTCCTGCGGCAGACCCTTCGAAAGGCGCTCCCATGTCTTGCCGCCATCGCGCGTGCGGCACACGCACAGAGCATTGCCAAATGCCACCCGGGTTTCATCGGCCACTGCGGGCACAACCCAGGCCGTGAGCGGATCAAGCGGATCGGCGGAGATGGCAAAGCCGAATCGCGCGGGGCCGCCGGTCTCCGAGACATCCTGCCAGTTCGCACCCCCATCCGCGCTGCGGAAGATGCCGCAATGGTTCTGCTGCCACAGTGCATCAGGATGCCCCGCGCTGGCTGCCAGGAAGTGCGGGTCGTGGCCGATTTCCGCATAGGGATCCGGCATAAAGTCCGCGCGCAGCCCACGATTGAGCGGCTTCCACGTGGCACCATCGTCGCGCGTCTCGAACACTCCCGCGCAACTGATGCCGATGAGCACCCGGCGCGAGTCGCGCGGATCCACCATCACGCTGTGAATGCCAGCGTGGTCGCGCCCTCCTCCAAACCATCCCTCCTTGCGGCTTGGCTGGTCCCATAGCGAGCGCACCAACTCCCACGTGTCCCCGCCATCATCGCTGCGGAAAAGTCCGCCCGGCTCGGTGCCGAGATACAGGCGCTGTGGCTGGTCCACACCGCCGTGCTGGAACACCCAGAGGTAGCGCAACGTGGCGGGCACACCGGCCTTCACCTCTTCGCCCTCGGGATACTTCGGCGCGGGCACTTCTTCCCACGTCACGCCCGCATCCTTGGAACGGTGAAGCTTTTGCCCCCAATGACCGTGATCAAGACAAGCCCACCACGTGCCGCTCCGAGGATCCACCGCAGCGTAGCTCACCGGTGTGCCGAGAAAACTGTGCCTCACGAAAATCCATTTACCGTTGTCCTTTGCAAAATGGATGAGGCCCTTGCGGGTGCCGAGCAGGAGATTCATGCGGGGACGAGTTTATCCACCAGAGAGCGCTTGCAAGACAAACACTTCGTCGCCCGGCGCAAGCGGGTCGCTTAATCCTTCGCGATCCCGCACCGCGTGCTGGCCGATGAAAATATTCACATGCTTCCGCAACGCCCCGCTGTCCTCGAGGAGGTAACCAGCAAGCCCCGGATGCGAGGCTTCGAGTCGATTCACGAGCTCGGCAACAGTGGCAGCCTCAATCTCACAAGGCGCGAGCGCGGGAAAAAACCGCCGCAGATGATTGGTAAACTGCACGCGTGGCATGGTGGGAGTTTAGCGAAACGTGGGGCGTTGCGAAGCGCTTTCGTGAGACGTGAGACGTGAGACGTGAGACGTGAGACGTGAGACGTGAGTGTTCCACCCCGGATGGGGTGCCGGAAGTGCACTCTATAAAATACCAGACCTGCGGAGTTTTAGTACCGAAGGGTGATGACGAGTGAGTTGTAAGGCATGCGTTCCCTGCTGCTGCTTTTTCCTCATCGCTCTCGCTGCAACCCATGCCGGCTTGATCGCAGCCGTCAGAAGCCGCTGCATCGCAGGGATGGGGTGAGGCTTAATCCTCACGCCGCGAACCACTGTAGTAATGTTCCCAGCAGGAGATTTCGCAATATCCGGCTCCATACTCGCCGGAACCACGGCTGAAGGGTCCTGCGCAGTGATGGGCTTCGGCTGGATCTCGACGTGCCTGGCAATTGCAGGAACTGGAACTGTCGGAGTGGTAGCCGTAGGCGCAACCTTCGCGGCGGGCAGTTTCTGCCACACGATTCCCAGCACCTGGTTCATCAGCGTGGAGGTCATCTCGCGAAGCGATTCCTCGCTGAGCAATGTATCGGCGAGCGCCTTTGCATCAGGTCCAGCGAGATAGCTCGCCGTCACGTGGACTTCAAAATCCGCGGGCTGCCAGCTAGGCGCGAGCCCGGCACCGTCGAGGTACATTTGAATACGCGCGACAAAGCCCGTGGCTACCTGATCCCGCCAGTGCTGGTGGATGGCCTTGTCACAGAGCATCGACGGGAGGAGGGGCAGCAGAATCTCCTGGTGCAGTTCATCGCCCGGCACCTCGACACCGATGGGGTGCGCAAGAAAGGCAGCGCTTGCATCAAGCACCCGGGCCAGAATTTCCACCGATGAGCCCGCAGGCTTGAATGCAACGGGACTGCTGGACGAACCGGTGGAGCCGGATTCATCGGCGGCGAAAACACGTCGCTGCTGCATTCTCTCCAAGGTCATAGTTTCGGTGGCACTATTGCATCGGCGCGGCGGACGAAAACCTCATAGGCATCCTCCTCGGCGAGCGTCCCGTCCTTCTTCTTGTCCCCAAATGTGCCGAAGTATGCGTAGCGCGATCGCACGTGCTGATACACTGGTCCGGCCCAGTTCTTAAAACGCGATGCGGTCGTGCCATTGGGGCTCCAGCCACTGATGATGACGATCTTTGGCCGGAAACTTTCGATGCGGTCGATGGCATCCGCGTTCCAGCGGGGCCCCGCCGTGGCATTGTCCACGTACACATTTTTTTCGTAAGTGGGCCGGTTGGTAATGATGTTGAAAGCGGGATGGTAGGGGTAGGCGATGAGGAACTCACTTTCCCCGCTGCGCTCAAGCACTGTGAGTTGCACTTCCTTGAGCCAGTCCACCGTTTTCTGCTGCTCATAGATCCGCACCCCACTGGAGCCTTCGAACCACACGTCTCGGTTGAATCGGGCGGCAATCGTACCGCACCACCGATCAGGCACCATGCGCCACATCCACACTCCAGCGTGGAGCACGAGCAGAACGGGGATTAGGCGGGCGGGCGAGAACCAACGTCCACTCCATGCACCAAGCAACGCGGAGGCACCCGCGACGCCGCACCAAAAGCCAGGGCCAAACTCGGAAAGATGCGGAGAATCCGGACGCCAAAAGAAGTACTGCGGAAACATGGTGAGCGCTCCCCCGAGGAGGACGAGGGCCGCCAGTGGTTTGCGTGTGTCGCCCTTTTTCACCACCGCCACTATCCACGCGACTACTGCCCAGAGCACCAGAGGCACGAGGCTTAGGAGCGGGAGGTATGTGAGAATAAACAGCCCCAGCAAGCCTTCGCGTTTCGAGCCCTTCGCCTCCGAGACACTGTTCCATGTGGTGCGGCCAAGGGTTTCGGTGTTCAGGGCCACGGGGGCCGGAGCAGCCGCTGGCTTGGGCGCAGGCTTGGCGACTGGCAGTGGCTCAGCGGGAGAAGGCGCGGGCGCGGGAGATACGGCTGCCGTGGCAGTCGGCGCATCGGTGGCCGGTGTCGCAGGAAATACGGGTACCACGGGTTTTGCGGAACTCGGGGCTGCTATGGCCGCCGCCGGCGCGGGAGGAGTGGATGTTGCGGGTTTCGCGGGTGACAGTGCTGGTGTGGATACGATTGCTGGCTTCACCGCTTCCGGGCTGTTGGAAAGCCCCGCTACTTTTTGCAGATCTTTCCCGAGCTTTACCCATTGGCTCGGGTAGGCCTTCAGAAAGGGTTCGAGGTAACCCCGCCGATTGGCATCCCACAGGACAGGGCCATGCATCAACGCGACGCCGGCAATCATAAACAACAGCGAGAGGGCCATGGCTGTAAGACGCGCCTTTAAGTCACGATCGAACAACCGCGCAAAAATGGCCCCCAGCCAAATCACGGTAAAGAACGTGCCCAGATCGATGCGCACCAGCCAGGTCATCCCGAGAATCAAACCGCCGACAAGCGCGCGCCTACACGCGCCACTCGAATCCGCCGCCAGCACAAACCCCAGCAGGCACCAGGAATTCGCCACCGCGGCTAGAGGGTTGTAATTTTTGAACGTCATCCCCGGCACTACGATCAGCATCACCGCCACCACAAACGCGAGGATGGGCGCTGTCTTTCGCAGGCCTCCGTGGCGTGCCGCCCGCTCCACGGTGATAAATCCCAGCAGCGCGGCGATCGTGCTGAGTGCAAAGAAATAGATCCGCAGCGCGACAAAGTTCACCCCGGTCAATTCGAAGAGGCCTGCAATCGGGAAAAACCACCCCACATTATATCCGAGAACCACATCCTTGAATGGAATCTCCCCATCGTGCACACGCTTGGCGAGCAGGGTAATCGTGCCGCCTTCATCGCGAAAGTTGATGCCATGCTGGAAGTAACTTCCAAAGTAGCCAATCGCGACAAGCAGCACGATTAACGACCACAAGCCGCGTCGCTGCCACAGTGGTCGCTCATTATCGGGAGTGTCAGCGGCGAAATTCATAAGCTTTTTCAACCCGTGTGATCCGCACGTTGTATGCCGCATACCAGTCTTTGCGTCCGCGACTCTGGGCCACCCGGTGGTCGGTCACGGATTTCCAGGCTGAAACCGCCTCCGAAGACGCCCAGTAGGAAACGGTAATCCCCAGCCCATCCGCACCTCGCGCGGACTCCACCCCCAGGAATCCCGGCTGTTCCGCGGCCATTGCCACCATGCGCGCCGCCATGTCGCCATAGCCCTGATCACCCTCGGTTCTCAGGGAGCTAAAGATGACCGCGTAGTAGGGCGGCTCGGGCGTTTGGGCCAATACAGGTGGTGATTCGTGGCTCACGAAGGCGCACGCTAGCAGGACTCCGCGCCCCGTCGCACGCAATTGTTTCGTAACAACCTGGCTGTCATTACTCGCTGGCCACGAGTTCCAGATACTCGCGGTAGGGACTCTTTGGCGTATCGGCGATGCAGCGTTGCAAGCCGCTGAGGTCGATGAAGCCCTGGTTGAATGCAATCTCTTCCAGGCACGCAATTTTGAGTCCCTGCCGGTTTTCGATTGCCGCGATATAGTTGCTGGCATCCAGCAGGCTTTGCTGCGTCCCCGTATCCAGCCACGCCATTCCGCGCCCGAGCACCTTCACATGCAGATCGCCACGGCGGAGATACTCCACATTCACGTCGGTGATTTCCAGTTCTCCGCGAGGGCTGGGCTTCAGGTTGCGCGCGATTTCCAACACCGCGTTATCGTACACATACAGCCCGGGCACCGCAAAGGGGCTCTTGGGTTGCGAGGGCTTTTCCTCGATGCTGATTGCCCGCCCATCCTTGGAAAACTCCACCACTCCGTAGCGTTCGGGGTCCTTCACCTGGTATCCGAAAATGCATGCGCCTCCCGTCTCGCCGATCTGCTTGAGCGCGGCACGGAAGAAGTCGAGTTTCCCGTAAAAAATGTTGTCGCCCAGAATGAGGCAAACCGGGTCGGCCCCCACAAAATCCGCGCCGATCAGGAATGCCTGTGCGAGTCCCGCGGGCTTGGCCTGCTCCGCATACTCAATGCGCATACCGAGACGCGCGCCATCGCCGAGCAGATCGCGAAACATCGGCAGATCCTTGGGCGTGGAAATGATGAGCACTTCCTTCAGCCCGCCAAGCATCAGCGTCGCGAGGGGATAGTAGATCATCGGCTTGTCGTACACCGGCAGCAATTGCTTGCACGCGATGCGCGAGAGCGGGTGCAGACGGCTGCCAGCGCCGCCGGCGAGAATGATGGCTTTGCGAGTCATTCGAGGGACGTAACGGGAAACTCTGGA
>JAYUWZ010000742.1:0-3254 GCA_043753265.1 Verrucomicrobiaceae bacterium | reverse complement strand
CAGACAAAAACGAACTCGAAGCGCCTGATTTTTTCAACAAGGAGATGACTCCTCAGCATCGCGCCAACGTGGAGGAAGTGAAGGAGCACTTCATCAGGGCCAAGGACTACAAGGACTTGGGCCGTAACGACCTGGCCTTGATGCGCACGGAGCGCATCCTGAAAATCGACAAGGACAATATCGCCGCCAAAAAGCTGCGCGATGAAATCTACGAGACCAAAGACCGCGCAGCAGCGGCTGGCTATGACGCCGCCCGCTCGCAGGCGATGTTTGAAGTGACTAGGGAATGGGAGCGGCCTTACCGGAGATTCGACAACCGGACTGCCGGCACCGAAATAAAATCTGGCTTTGCGGCACCGCAGATTCCGCAGGATTTTGGAAACAACTGGGGGGAAGGTTTCGAGTATCAGCGCTTCCCGGTAACGAAGGGCGACACAAGTGGTAGCGGTATCGCCCTAAATAACGACGCCACGCAGGGGAAGGATTTATACTGGGACACCCAGCAAGGCCAAGGCTTGAGTCCCGGGCAGTCTGGTGGTGCCCCGGCCAACGGCCAGATGGGAATCGACTACGGCACCCCTTTGCTGACAGGGAAGGACGACGATTCCAATGGAAGGTTCCTATTCTCCCCCGGGGAAAAGGGGGCATCCCGAGAACTGTCGGTAGCGAATGGAATCATCTCGGGAGATGCCCTGGCCGCAGTGAAACCCAATAATGCGTGGGGCTTGGCAACCGGGATGATGGACCTTAACCAACCAGTCCTGGAGCCACACGCCATTAGTGAGCCTCTCTCCACTGCGGGAAAAATCAACCTGAACACTCCGGTCGCTCCATTCGATGACTCAGAGGGAAAAAAGGAAAATAAGCAACGGTTGACCGGAGCTCCAGGTGCCAAGCCGGATGGCGAGGGAAGAAACGCGCTGGGGCTGCTGGATGGATCGACCCTCGGTACCACAAACCGCGCAATCAAAACTCCGACTACCCGGCTTGCCGACAACGACGACTTTGTCGTGCAGAATATGGTACTGCCGGATCTGGGCGCCGCCACGAACGTGGAACCCCTTCCCACGGGAAAGCCGGAAACCACCGTGGAACTGAAAATCGTCGGAGACCTCGGCGGCGACGTTCCAAGCGAGTCGATTTCCCGTGGGCTTCCCGTCGATAAGCAGGAAACATTTGCCAATCCGAACGGATTCCGGGCAGGGGGCCAGGCATACCGGATGGTCACTCCCCAAAAACCGACGCAGCCGATTGTGGCAGGAACGGCAGAAGAGCACCGAGTGAAACGCACAGAGGAGAAGCTACAGCAGGCCGAGTTGAAGGGTATCAAGGATGCGAAGAATTCCGTAAAACTGACCGAGTCCGATGCCCCGGCAAAAGCGCCGGATACCGCGCCTTCCGGCAAGGGAGCTGGCCCGTCACAGGACGCATATGTATCCGCCTTCCTCAAATCCCGAAAAGCAGAGGAACTCGAAAGCGCGGGCGACATGAACGGTGCGAGAGAGATGTATCGAGGCGTGGCGGACACCCTCTCCCGGCTCCAGAAGACAGAGCCTGACTTCCAGCCAGAAATGCGTGACTGGCGCCTGAAACGCACGATGGAGGCCATCGAGCGCATCCAGAGCAAGTTGGGCAAACTGGACCAAAAGAGCACGGGCACCACCGATACACCAGCAAAGGTCTCTTCTCCAGCGCCGGTGCCTCAGCCGGAAATCGCCACCAAGGAAAACGCCTTCTCCACCTTCTCGCTCAACGTCAGCGATGTGTCCTTCAAGCTCGCCAGCGCGAGTCTGGAGAAAGGTTCGATGCCAGAGCCTGGCACGGTGCGCAGCGAGGAGTTCATCAACGCGCTCAACTACCGCGACCCCGAGCCGACCGCGGGTGCGCCGCTCGCCTTTGCCTCGGAGCGGGCGCGCTATCCCTTTGCGCACAATCGCGACTTGCTCCGCCTTTCGGTAAAGACCGCAGCGGCGGGTCGTGAGCCGGGGAGGCCGTTGAATCTCGTGTTGCTGCTCGATAATTCCGGTTCCATGGAGCGCGCGGATAGGGTGCGCATTTTGAAGGAATCGCTGCGCGTGCTCACCACCCAGCTCAAGCCGCAGGACAAGCTGAGCATCATCACCTTCTCCCGCACGCCGCGCCTTTGGGCCGATGGCGTGTCTGCCGACAAGGCCGCGGAGTTCACCCAGCGCGTGGGCGAGATCACCCCGCAGGGCGGCACCGACCTCTCGGCGGCAATGGATCTCGGCTACCAGACCGCGCTGAAGCACTACCACGTGGGCAGCGTGAATCGCGTGGTGCTGCTCACCGACGGTGCGGCAAATCTCGGCGATGTGAAGGCCGAGGCGCTCAAGGAAAAAGTGGAGACGCATCGCAAGCAGGGCGTGGCGTTCGATTGCTTTGGAGTAGGCTGGGAGGGCTACAACGACGACCTGCTCGAGCAGCTCTCACGCAATGGCGACGGCCGCTACGGATTCATCAATACGCCCGAGGCCGCCGCCACCGAATTTGCGGGGCAGCTCGCCGGGGCACTGCGCGTCGCGGCCTCGGACGTGAAGGTGCAGGTCGAGTTCAATCCGCGCCGCGTCACCGCCTACCGACAGCTCGGCTACGCCAAGCACCAGCTCAAGAAGGAGCAGTTCCGCGACAACACGGTGGATGCCGCGGAAATCGGCGCGGCGGAATCCGGCAATGCACTCTACGCCATCGAGGTGAATCCTCGCGGCGAGGGTGACATCGCCACGGTGCGCGTGCGCTTCAAGGTGCCCGGCACTGCGGACTATCGCGAGCACGAGTGGACAGTGCCCTTCGCTGCACCCGCGTGTGCGATGGAGGAGTCCAGCTCCAGCCTGCGCCTCGCGGCCACGGCTGCCGCCTTTTCCGAGTGGCTCGTGCAAAGTCCGTTCGCGGCGGAGGTCAGCACTGACCGCCTGCTCGGCCTCATCAACGGCATTCCTGCCATCTACGGCGCCGATCCCCGCCCCGCGAAACTCGAGTGGATGATTCGCCAGGCAAAAAGCATCTCGGGCCGCTGAGCGCCCACCACCTCCAACCAAAAAAGATTATGATCCTGAAACGCATACTGCCGATCTTGTTCGCGCCCGCATTGCTTGCCACGGCGCTCGCAGCGGATGCCGATATCAAAGACCTCAACATCAATGGCGGCATCGCCGGTGATGGTAAGGCGCGCCTCACCATTGAGGGGACGTTTGGGGCACCCACCGCTGACTCGCAAAAGGTGATTTTCTCCACTG
>JAYUWZ010000741.1:0-3254 GCA_043753265.1 Verrucomicrobiaceae bacterium | reverse complement strand
GAAGGCAATGGGAAGAGGCGGGTGGGGTTAGTATTTGGACGGGTGTTTTAATGCTTATAATCTATATTTGTTTGCTGTATGCATCAAATCAGATGCATTTCACATAGCTTAATCTACCATCCTGTTTGAAAATCGCTTTAAAACCCATAGCCTCCACGTGGCGCATGTTTAAAGACCTCCGCAGGTATCCATCTAGCATTGTCTTTCTTCTTTTTTCTGTGGCTAATTCAATGTTTTTGTGTATCAGATCCGTGATTTCGCCGTTAATTCTGGAAAGACAATCTTCAAGAATGGAAAGACTTACAAGGACATCTCTCCAATCTAGTAAATCATCGTCAGCGAATAGACCCCAGAACGCCGCCTGTAAAAAGCGCTTATCATTTCGCTCAACGGATAATACGCCCATCCTTAAAGAGAATACAAGTAGTGAATAGGCGTCTTTTCGCGACAGGGACTTCCTAATAATCTCTACAAGAGAAGCTTCAATACTTAAATTTCCGAAGAAGAGTTCAACTAATATCTTTTCCTCTGGCGTAGGGATTTGAGTATCCCCACCTAATGGGTAGTCATAGGTGGAAGGGCATGATTTTAGGAAAGCATTTATGTTTTCGATAAATATTTCGTTGTTCATAACTTACGGCGCAATTAATTTCCCGCCACGCGACAATACTCGCTGAATCTCATCCCATGTCACGCTTCCTCGGCGCACTTGATCAAATGGAGTGGCAAGCTTGACTGGCAGGCCTGCATCGACGGCTCCATCAATCCATGACATATTAATTCTTGGTGTCCATTTATGTTCAAGCATACGAAATGCTTGCCAACCATCAAATGCGTGGTTAACAGCGTCATCCCCATGTCCGATGACGATGCCTCGTGATGCACTGGCGCCCGACTGGTAATGTTGCCAGGCGCTTTGAGCTTCTTCGGTACTTTTAAAGCTGCGAGTTGCGGCGAAGTCATCAAAGGTGTTCGCAACTCGACTCACACCATCGCCAACCTTTGATCCGGTTTTTGCGATATCATCGCCAAACTTTGCAGCATCATCACCAAACTTCACTACGACATTATCGGCGTTATTAGCGACGCGGGGTAAAAAGAAAGGAAAAGGACGGAACAACAAATGTAAGCCAACCATTAGCATGCATTCCCGATTTATTGAGTCCTGGTCCTGGTAGGGATCAGGAATGGTCGGCGGAAATGGATTTCCGTCTTTGTCTTTTTTATCCTTGGGGTTAAAACGTGGATCAAATGGCCCTTTTGGACTAGTGGCTTCAGTATAGTAGTCCACAATTGCCTTAACGCCATAAGCAACAACAGCAACTGCGGCAACTGCAACAGCAGCTGTGGCGGCCGCTGCCAAAATACCTCCGCCTCCTGCACCGGCAAGGACTCCTGCTGGTGCCATCAGACCCAGCACATCCACATCATTGACGCCATCATTGTTAATGAAACCGTAGAGATTGAGCCCCCCGAATTCCGTGAGGGGGTCACGAGAAAGCCACTGGCCGGTCTGGGTGCTGTAGTCGCGATACCCGTAGTAAACGAGGCCAAGTTCCGAGTCCGTGTACCGGGTATTCCAGCGGAAGGGATTTGCAGCGGCATCTTCGCCAGTGACGCGGAGGGGTTCGCCGAAGGGGCCGTACGTGTAGCGGGCGGTGACCTGGGCGGTGGAGGCGTTGACAAGGCCGGTGACCTGGCCATTGCCATCGTAGAGTGAGAACAGGTCCTTGCCACCCCTGCTCTGCCAGAGAAGTCCGGCGACCCCGCCGAAGCCGCCTTCCACATTACTGAGATCCGAGCCCCATGCGTAGGTGGCGATGACGGTGCCTGCGACGTCGATTTCGCCGATGAGATGCCAATCATCCCATACGAGACGGCGGTCGCTGGTCGTGGTCCACGGGGCGAGGGTGTTTGCACGGGTCTCGCGCAATATCTGCACGCGGCGCCCGCCGCTGTCATGGGCGAAGGTGACGCGCAACTCCGGCGCGCCCGCGAGCACGGCCTCGGACCTGCGCTCGACCTGGGTGAGGCGGTTTTCCGCGTCCCAGCGATAGAGAAACTGGCTGTCGGAGGTGAGATTGCCGTCCGCATCATGCGTGGGGGCCTCGGTGGCGGGGGGCAGCCATACCGAGCGCTCCTGCAGGTCAAGGGCATCCGCCCCGGCGGTGCCTGCTCCGGGCTTTCCGGCGGCGACGCGAATGTTCCACCAGTTGCCGTCGGTCCCGCGGGTGGCGGGGCCGGATTCGGCGTGGAAGGAATTGCCCTGGCGGGCAACCTCCTTGGAATCGACGGCGACTGCTGCCCCAGTTGCGACCTCGCCGAGCACGTCCACCTTGCCGGGGACAGTACGGGAGGCGGACTGGTTGAGCGCGTTGGGCGTGGTGACCCCCGTGCGCGTACCACGGGTGGTCGCGGTGCGGTTGCCGATGTCGTCGAACGTGTAGCCAAAGCCATGGCCAGGCATGGGCGTGCCGTCATCCAGCTTGCGCGTGGCGGAAGTGACTTGTCCGAGCTCATCGTACCCGTAGTCCCACTTGGTGGTATCCTCGGCGACGGCCTGTGTGCGCTGGCCGGCAGCGTTGTAGGTGTATTCCGTGGAGGCAAGCACGGCACTGGCCGCGCCGGTCTGGGTCCACTTCCTCAGACGGCCAAGACCATCGTAGTCGCGATCCACGGTGACCACCGTGGAGCCGTTGCGCTTGAGGGTGGTGGTATCGAGAATGTTGCTATTGGGGACGTAGGTGTAGCCCGCGGAAAGCGTCGCAGCGCCGCCCGTTTGCGTCACCGTCTCCAGGCGATTGGCGTGGTCGTAGGCGAATGTGTTTTGGAACCAGGTGCCGGAGGCGAGACCGCTGGCAGTGATGCCGGTGCGGAGACCCATCGCGTGGACATTGGTGGTGGGGTCCAGCACCAGGCCGGAGAGTAGCCCGGAGGTATAAGTCTCCAAATCGAGCGAGGCATCAGCATTCCACGCAAAGGTGCGCGCGCCTGCGGCGTCGGTGAGCGAGGCCAGGAGACCCCGGCGATTCGGCACCCTGCTTACCGCGGGAGTGCTTCCATCATTATAAGTAGTGCCAGTGGGGAAGCCGCCATCATCGTAGGCATAGGTGGCCTTGATTCGTGGACCGCCCCCGGGGTTGGAACGTGCAAGTTCCTTGGTGTACAGGCGGCCTGCGGGAGTATAGGCAAAGTCCGGCCCGGCATTGTCCGCGTCGCGCTTGCTGGCGAGCCGGCCAGTGGTGGGTTCATAG
>JAYUWZ010000740.1:0-3254 GCA_043753265.1 Verrucomicrobiaceae bacterium | reverse complement strand
CCATGCAGCCGCCGCCACGCCTTTTCGGTCGCATCCCTGCGGCGCTCGTGAACAGCACCAATCTCCCCGCCGCACAAACGGATCTGCCAGTAGGCGGACAGCTCATCGACGCGTGGATGCAATCCGCGTTCAACAACAGTGCGCCCGTGCAAAGCATCACCGTCGTCGACGCCACCACGCGCCGTGACCTCATGACGCTCACCGCCGGTGCCACCGTCGACCCCGCAAAGCTTGGCACGACCAACCTTACCTTCCGCACCAATCTCACCAGCGCGCAAGGCACCGTGGCCATGCAACTGGACACCGGCACGACCAGCACCAAGACCAAGCCGCCCTACACCGCCTTTGGCAGCGATGCCACGCCATGGACGGGTGTGGTGCTCACGCCTGGCGCTCACACGATCAAGGCCACACCACAATTCGGCTCGCTCACGTCTATCAACTTCACCGTGGCCGGCGGCTCGACGCGCGTAGTTGCGGGCTATCGCACCGACTTCCAGGCCGGCTCGCCCAAGCCCGGCTGGAGCTACCAGTGGAATGCGCTCGGGCCCATCACGAATCCAGCAAACTATCGCCTGCTCGCATGGAGCCCGGTGACCAATCGCTATTCTGCCAACGGCTTTCCCGTGCAGCCCGACAACAGCACCACGCTCTTCCCCTACGGCGGACTCGGCTCCACCGGCGGACACCCCGGACGTGGCGTGAACCAGGCCGCGACCAGTGACCGATTCCCCATTGCGGCTTATACCGTGAAGCTCTCGGGCTACTACGGCCTCAGCAGCACTGCCGTGACGATGGGTAGCGCCGCAAGCAATGGCGGACAGGTGATGATCTTCACCGAGACCAACGGGACAACCTTCACACAGAAATACAGTTCCACCTTCCCCTCGGTGGCCACATTTGCCTTCAACCAAAACGTGGGCTTCCTCAACAAGGGTGACACCATCTACGTCGGCGTCGGCCCCAACCTCACGGACGGCAACGACTCCTTCACTCTCGATTTCAACATCGTCTTCAAGGAAACCGGCAACCCGCTGTAGGGACGACGTGAGATGCACGAAGAGGACGTTTAGGATGGAATGCTGATTTCATAGATGTAGCTCCTTCGCACGCTGTCATCTGAGGGCAAAACCCCTCGCCTCAACGTCTGGTGCGTTGACACACCCCAACCACGCTTACCACGTTCGGGCCTCTTCATGAACGCCCAGCCCAGACGCCTTTTCTTTTCCGCATTCCTCCTCGCATTGCTGGCGGGCATCGAGACTCCCGCCTCCGCACAGGTCCCCAGCCCTCCAACCACCGAAGCCTATCGCAAGCACGCGCTCTCCAAGGACGGCGACGTCGCGCGCGGCATGAAGCTTTTCAATGAGCCGAGGCTCCTTTGCGCAAGCTGCCATTCCGTCGATGGCAAGGCTAGCAAGGCAGGCCCTGATCTCTTTGCGGTCGGTGATGCCTTTGGCCGACGCGACATCATTGATGCCATCCTGAAACCTTCTGCCACTATTTCCCCGGGCTACGGCACGGTGGTGGTGGAAACCAAGGACGGCGCTGCCCATCAAGGCGTGCTGAAGCAGAAGACCGACGCGGGCGTGCAGCTCATGGGCGTGGATGGAAAACTCGTTTCCATCGCCAGCGCGGACATCAAGGAGCAGTCCGGCCTTGCGACTTCGCTCATGCCGGAGGGACTGGAATCGAGCCTCACCTTGCAGGAGTTCACGGACCTCATCGAATACCTCACCAACTTGAAGCAGCCGGAGTCCACGCTGGCGAGCGATCTTGGTAATCCGGCGGAAATCCCGCTGCTTGCAAAGCCGGTGGAGCTGCGGCCTTTTTTTACCAATGAATTCAAGGTCCCGCGTGGCAAGGCGGAGAGCGGACTCACTTCCATGCGGCAGTTCCCCGGTGTCTCCAATGTCTTCATGGTCCTGCACCAAAAGGGCCTGATTTGGCGCGTGGAAAAAACCGCAGCCGGCGAGGAGAAAACGCCCTTCGCGGATCTCAATGTGGAGGTGTTCAGCCTGCGCGGACCCAACGGGCTGCTCGACATGGCCTTCCACCCCAAATTTAAAGAGAAGCGGAAATACTACCTCTTTTACCAGGTGCTGGAGGAGGGCGTCGTCACCTCGCTCATCGTCGAGAAAGAGTTCGCCGCGGACTTCAATGCGGACTCTGGAAAACCGGGCCGTCGGATTCTGAAAATCGCGAGCGTCGCCGAGGATCACAGCGGCGGCTGCCTGGAATTCGGTCGCGATGGATTTCTCTACATCGTGATGGGCGACACCGGCCCGCATCACGACCCCAACGGCCACGCGCAGAATCTTCAACTCTTGCTTGGGAAATTGCTGCGCATCGACATCGATCGCGAGGACCCGGGTCTCGCCTATGCGATCCCGGCGGATAACCCGTTTCGCGACAAGCCCGGCGTGCGTCCCGAAATCTGGGCATACGGTTTTCGCAATCCCTGGCGCTTCTGCTTCGACCGCGTCACGAACGATCTGTGGCTCGCCGATGTGGGGCAGGATCGCGCGGAGGAGGTCGACATCGTGCAGCGCGGCGAGAACTACGGCTGGAACGTGTACGAAGGCTTTGAGCCTTTCTCCAACCAGTACCGCAAGGAAGGTGCCAGCTACGCCAGGCCGGTCTTTGCCTACCGGCGCAAATACGGAAACTCCATCACGGGCGGCCACGTGTATCGCGGCGACAAGACGTCGTCCTTCTACGGCGTCTACATCTGCGCCGACTACAACTCCAAGCGCATCTTTGGCGTCACTCAGGAGAAAGGCGTGTTCAAAGCCGCGCGGCAAATCGGCACCCTCCCGCAGCGGATTGTTTCATTCAGCGAGGATGCCGCGGGTGATATCTATGCCCTTGGCTACGAAGGCACGATTTACAAAATCGACTTCACTGCGGGGCGATTCGAATAATGTGGCGCGGACTTTTAGTCCGCATTGCTGGCAGGCCGTAACACTCCCCAGCAATCCCTCCCGATGCGGACTGGAAGTCCGCGCCACATTAGACAACTCATTTACATCCTTCACTCACTGGGATGACATTTTCACTCCCGTCACCGCACATACTCAGCGAATGAAACCCCGCCTCCTTCCTGTCCTGTTTTTCATCCCGCTTGCTGTCTTAGCCGCGGATCCGAGCAGCCCTGGCGCGGAAAAACCAAAGCCTGACAAAGCTGTTGAGGATGCCCCACCGAAAGCTCCCCAGGAAGCCGTTCGTCAGCGATTCGTTCCGTTGAAAAAGGG
>JAYUWZ010000739.1:0-6964 GCA_043753265.1 Verrucomicrobiaceae bacterium | reverse complement strand
GGGCAGATGGTAACGAGCGAGGAAATACGCCAGCGGCGTATGCTTCGCAGGCTTTTTGCCTTCGGCCATCTCCGCTTCGCTACGGTTCGCTCCGCTCGAATGCCACACGCAGTCCAAGGCGCGCCCCGCGTTTTCGATCACGCCATGTGCGCAGAAACCCTAGTAAGGCTGCGGGATCACCCGGCGGTCGGGATTGGTGGCTCCTGCCTCGCGGTAGATGGGGCCGGGGGTGTTGCTGAGGATTTGCGAGCCGCGCAGGACAAACTCGGGATAGAAACGATTGCTCGCCGGCTCATACACAGTGTCGCCGCTGAAGTCGCCGAAGAGTTTGTACTCGAAGTTGTTGTCCGTGCCGATTTTCCCGCCTTCGCGATCGGGGGCGAGCTTGCTGTTCTCGTTGAGCATCACGAGTTTTGCGGTGCTCCATGGCTGGCCGGGTTTGCGGACGTATCCCCAGAATTTATAGTCCGTTTTGTAGTAACGGCGCCCCACGTAATAGTCACCGGGAGGCTCCTGCGCGATGGCATCCGTCATCGCCTTGCGCGCGGCGGAATTGCTGGCGGAGACACCCCCACCGTTCTGGCATCCGGAAAGGCCCAGGCTGGCAAGCAGTGCGGTGGCGGCGAAAAACTGTCGGGTCATGAGTGGGCGTTTAGCGGGGCGGCGGGGGGGATGCAATGCTGGTGAGAAGTGAGACGTGGAGACGTGAGAAAGCCCTGAGCTACTCGGGGATGGCATTGAGGGTGGCTGCCAGTTCGGTTTCCACGGCGGTGCCGTCGGCGGACTTGATGTTCATTTTGATGAGCATCTGCATCACGGGGGCGAGGCCGGGGATTTCCAAGGTCACGGCTTTGCCGTCGGCGCTGACTTTTGCAGAGCGGATCTCCACGGAGTCGCGGCCGCGCTTTTTGGGATCGGCCACGGAGACATCGGGCGAGCCATACGTCGCGTGCCACAGATAGTTCCATTGCTCAGCAGCATAGTTCTGCGTGTCAGCGGCGGCTGCGGGATCGACCGGCGTGGCGAACTCGATTACCACAGCATCCTTTGCAACGCGAAATCCGGTGGGCGTACGCACCGGCTTGCCCGTGTAGCGCACGCGGGCGAGGCACCCATCCTGCACCGCCTTCGATTGCCAGCCCTTGATTCCACACACGAAGAGCTGGCCATCGGCGGGATTGAAGCGCGCGCGATGAATGCCGCTCTCGAAAGACTTGAGCGGGAGCTTTGCAACCGCGGCCTGCGACACCTCGCCAACGCGCTGCTCGAAGACCGCAAAGAGCGCGGCTGCGCCAAAGGACGTGTGCAGCATGCGCCCGCGAAAAGGCCCCCACTGGTCGTTCTCGCAAAATACGCCACCACCGCTGGAGTTGTCCCAGGCCATTGGCAGATAGCAGATCGGAGGGTCAAACTTTGCCGGCCCCTTGGCCTTGGGAAACTTGTTGGGGTCGGCCACAAAGCCGTAGAATCCACCAGGCTTGATGCGGCTGATTTTTGAGGAAGGGATCCACTGCCCTTGGTTCTCGGCCACGTAGACCGCATCGTCCGGCCCCACGGTGAGCCCATTCGGCGCGCGAAAGCCGCTGGCCACCGCATCGAGCTTCGAGCCATTGGCGGACACACGGAAGAGCTTGCCGTGCCATGGCTCATCGGGACCGAGTTGGTTGCCGCCCGTGCCGTAGTAAAAGTTCCCCGCGCGGTCGGTTTGCAGGTCGTAGGCAAAGGCGTGGAAATTCGCCACGAGCGTACGTCCGGAATTCAGGCACTCGTAAAAGTCAGCTTCGCCATCGCTATTGTCGTCGTGCAGGCGGATGATTCCGTCGCGGCATCCCACGTGAATTTTCCCATTCACAATGCGCAGCCCCATCGGCTCGCGAAGCCCACCAGCAAAGCGCCGCCACGCGACCTTCGCGAGGGCGGCATCGAGGTTCGCCGCGATCCACACATCGCCACCCAGCGTGCAAATTGCCAGCCTGCCATCGGGGAAAAAATCGAGACCCGTGGGGCGAATCCAGCACTTCCACGGATTCTCCTCCGGCAGCGGAATCGTGTCCGCGACATAGGCTGCGTCGCCCGTCCCAGGCGTGCCTTGCGTGGTGATTGTCTGCGGCCAGTTCGCGGCGGGGGTTTTTGCGAGCCTGGCAAAATCCGGCCCGCTTGCAGCCTTCGCCTTGGCGCTGGCTTCCGGAGTCCAGGGATCCCCCCAGTGCCAAAGATGCGCGAGGGTGACTGGTTTAGTCGCTGCGGCGAGGAGCGTGAGCGTGTGAGGGTCCTCATCATTCGTCGTCACCACAAAGTCCACCGCCCCCAGCACCGGCTTCCCATCCGCTCCATTAGCAGTCCACGTCTCAATGTTTGTGGGGGCAGCGCCCTGTTCCGTGTGCTCAGATTGCGGAATGGACAGAGCAGCAGCCCCAGCATCGATCTGGATCCATCGCCGCAGCCACCCGTCGCCAGTTTCGTAGTGTTCGCGAATGACGCGCCCATCGATTTCGTATTCCAGCACGGCAGCGCTCCCGCTGATGCGCACCCCCCGCCAGCGGCCCGGCTTGTTATCCTTGCCGGTCGCGCTTTGGTGCTGCGGGAGATTCGGCACCACAGGCTCCCGGATTACCACCGCACCACTCTCCAGTCCTTTGTAGGTGCCGAGGTTCGATTTTTTGAAATCGAGCACCGCCTTGGGCCATGCTCCCACAAGCGTCAGGCGCACAGTATCAAAACAGATCCAGGTATCGCCCAAGCGGATCAGCAGCCCGTTGAGCGCCAGGGTTTGCAGTTTCCCCTCGGGGCCGGGAATCTCCACCGCGCAGAAAAGAATCGGCCCGTAACCCGTCTGCGCGCCCTTGGCCAGCACCCCCGCAGCCGGAGCCACGCTGGCCTGCTGGGCATGGGTCGTGGAGGCGGCGAGGAGCGCAAGAAGGCCGAGAGAAGCAAGGGCGGAGCGGAACATGTGCGTAGAATACCCGGGAGTGTGGGCAAACTTTGCACAGGGCGCGAGGGGGAAGCGCGAATGAGATCAGCGAGGGGGGATGATTTAAAGAGGGTGCGTTTTGACGGGAAAGGAGTGAACAAAACTACGCCAGTTTTTGGAGTGCGGCAGCCCTCTGCCGCTTTGGATGGGGAGTGGGAATTTTGGGCGGGCTGGTAAGAAATACTATCCGGCATGTCCAATGCGACACTCACCATGCCGCCCCCGCCTTCGCCCACCATCCAAAGCGCCAGAGGGCAGGCGCACTCCAAGAACTGGCGTAGGTTTCGGAGTCCTTCCCTACTTCAACCGCACCCACTTCAAATCACACCATCAACGCGGGTACAAGCGAGTGGCGCGCATCACGCTCGGATGCTCGCTCGTTTTCCGGAAATCTTACCGTCCCTCGCCCAGCCGGCTGGCCAGGCGTGGTGGCAGGCCGCTATCGATGATCCTCTGCTGCGTGGCGACGATATCGTATTCGATGCGGCGGAGCTCCACGTAGTGGTCGGTCACATGATAGATCACGTAGGAGGAGCGCCAGTCGCCATCGCGGGGCTGGCCCACGCTGCCGACATTTACGAAATACTTTTTGCCGGGCTCCACGGGAATGGTCTGCCAGCTATCCAGCGTGCGCACGTGGTGATCGCGCACATAGGCGCGGGGCACATGGGTGTGGCCAAAGAAGCAGAGTTGCGTGTGCTGGTAGCTGAAGCTCGCACCGGCATCGAGCTGGTTGAGCACGTAGCCCCACTTGTGCGGGGTATCCAGCGTGGCGTGGACCACCGTGAAATCGCGGACCTGGCGCACAAATTTCAGCGAGTTCAGCCATGCGAAATCGTCCGGCTCCAGCCGCGCGCGCGTGAAGTCGATGCCTTCATTGGCGAGCGGCGACACGTTGTGCGGGTTGATGTCCATGCACGCGAGCTCGTCGTGGTTTCCCTTTACGACGGGGCATTCCATGGAGCGCACGATGTCGAGGCACTCCTTGGGACTTGCGTTGTAGCCTACGATGTCGCCGAGGCAGACATAGTGCGTGCAGTGGTGCGCCTGCGAGTCGGCGATCATCGCCTGCAGGGCTTCAAGATTGGAATGGATGTCTCCGAAAATCGCGATTCGCATGGGTTACTCGGGTGGGAGCCGATTTCGCTCAGGTATATAGACCCGCTGCTCCTTGGGAATTCCTAATTTTCGTTCCAGTCGTTGCAATTTATCGAGAAGGGTGGGCAGCCACTCCTGCTCCCCTTCTTTGTACAGGCCGAGAATCTTGTCGTAAGCCTCGCGTTCGCGTCCGGGACAATCCGCGAGAAAAGTAGCGGCAAAGCGGCGTACAAAGGGGAGATGGCCCGGGATTTTGGCTGCTTGCTCATACGCGTGGGCCGCCTTGCAGGGGTCGTTCATCTTGTCGCGGTAGAAGCCGCCGAGCCGCTCCCAGAGCAGCCAGCTATCGGGGTTGTTCTCGATGCCCTGGTGCAAAAAATCCTCTCCGAGCTTCCAGTAGCGGCGCATCTCCCGTTCGCGCTCGTGGGGATCGGTGATGCTGGGGTCGCGGTCCTGCACATAGGCCGCGCCATTCCACGCCATGTGCCAGGCAGCCATGTCCCAGTAGTTTTCGCGGCGCGGCTGGAGCGAGGTGCATACGTCGAAATAAAGCTTCATGCGCCCGTACTCCACGTCCTGCCAGGCGGAGTGCGCGCGAATCCACAGCAGGTCCGCCACCGCGGCACGGAGCCCGCCCAGCACGGCGACAAAGCCCGCCTGCCCGGCCTGCTGGCGGAGGCTGGCGGTGAGCTTGAAGCCCCCCAGCATCTCCTGCTGGCGGGCGGCGGCCATGCCGGTCTCGATGGGGTCCTTGATGAAGCCCCAGATGATGATGACGATGATTCCGAGGATGCGCCCTTTCATAGTTCCTTCCAGGCAAAGAAGAGCCACGCGACGAGGACGTAGATGGCCAGGTAGCCGGCGCCGAGCCCCAGCACGTCGTAAAAGATGTGGGGCGCGATGGCTTTGCCCACGGCGATGTCGTCCACCACGTTGAAGAGCTGCATGTCCGGGAAAAAGACGGCCACCATGCGGAGGAATCCGCTGAGGTACCACGGCGTCTCGGAGCCACTAATCGTGGGATCCAGCCACACGCTGCGTGCGATGGGCACCAGATGGCCGATGAGGATCATGACGAATGCCACCACCACGGTGAAGAGCCACGACGTGGCAAAGGCGGAAACCATGAGCGTCAGCGCAGCGCATACGACCGCCCGCAGGAGGATGACTCCTATCCCGGCAAAGAGCGTGGGGGTGAAGGTGCCGGATTTCAGTATCTCGATTTCGTGCGGCACCCGTTCGATGGGCACCTGCATCTCGATATTCCCAATCTCACGGCCCTGCCAGTAATAGAGGACGACTGAGAACACAGCGGCCATCAGCACCGTGGCGATGAACAGCATGAACGTCACGCCCCCGAGCTTGCCGACGAGGTACTCAAATCGCGACACCGGCTTGGCGAGGATGGTGTAGAGCGTGCGCTCCTCCAGATCGCGCGGGAGCAGGATCGCCGTGGAGAGCACGGCGAGCAGCATGGTAAAGACAGACATCGCGCCGAGCGACACATCCATCACGGTCTGCAACTGGCCGCGGAAGCTCAGCGGCACGAGCACGAGCGATGCGGCGATGAGTATCAGCGCAAAGACGACCATGAAGTAGAACACCTTTTGCCGGACAAGGTCCCGGAAGGTGTTGCCCGCGATCGCCATGGTGCGGCGGAGTGAGAATAATTTGTGGGCGGCCGCGTGTGCCGCAGCGCTGGGAGAGTCAGCAGTCATCGTGAAATACAGGCGTGTAAAAATGGTCGGAGGATCATCTGGAGTGCGGGAGCTTGCTCCCGCTCTGGCAGGCGAAGCCGGTGGGCAAACTGCCCGAACATATTACCAGGGTGTTGTTGGAAATGGCACATGACTTACTTCTTCGGCGAGTCCTTGGTGACATCCAAAAAGTACCGCTCGAGATTCTGCTGCGGTTTCTGCTCCGCCACGAGCCGCGCCCCGCTGGAGGCAATCCGCGCCCGCACGTCCGCCAGCAGCTCGGGCGAGGCGTTTTCCAGCACGAGCTCCGTCTGGTTCTCGATCGCGATGAGATCATCCAGCTTGCCCTCGCGGAGCAGTTCGCCCCGGTGCATGATGCCGATGCGGTCGCAGATTTCCTGCACCATGCTGAGCAGATGCGAGCACAGCAGCACGGTGATGCCCTCCTTGCGCAGCTTGAGGATCAGGTCGCAAATGTGGTGCGACCCCGCCGGGTCCACCCCCGCAGTCGGTTCGTCGAGCACCAGCAACCGCGGCTGCTGCACCATGGCCTGCGCGAGGCCGATGCGCTGGAGCATCCCCTTGGAATACCCACCGACGCGCCGGTGCGCGGCATCCTCCAGGCCCACGAGCGCGAGCAGCTCCTTGGTGCGATCGTGCAGCATTTTGCCATGCATGCCGCAGAGTTTGCCGTAGAAATGCAGCGTCTCCTCGCCCGTGAGAAATTTGTAGAAATACGGGTTCTCCGGCAGCAGCCCCACCGATTCGCGGCTCTCCACTTCCTTGCTATCCTTGCCAAAGATAGTGGTTCGCCCGGAGGTCGGGGTCACCAGTCCGAGCACGATTTTCATCGTGGTGCTTTTGCCCGAGCCATTGGGGCCGAGCAGCCCGTAGACAGTGCCCGGCTCCACGGTGAAGGAGAGGTTCTTCACAGCCTGCACCTTTCCTTTTCCAAAAATGGAGGGGTTGCTGAATTCCTTGCTGAGGTTTTCGATGGAGATGGCGGGAGTGCTCACTGTGCTCATGTTGCGCGGGATCAGGAATATCGGCAACCGGGAGAATATGGCAATCACGTGAGCACTGGCGAGTGTTTCAGGAAGAAGGGGCAAGAATGGAAAGGCGCTCCCAAAACCTACGCCAGTTTTTGGAGTGCGGCAGCCCTCTGCCGCTTTGGATGGAGGTGAGAGCGTTGGGCGGC
>JAYUWZ010000738.1:0-6974 GCA_043753265.1 Verrucomicrobiaceae bacterium | reverse complement strand
AGCCGGGGTAGCTCGTGTCCACGCACTCCACATTTCGAATCGTCGTGTCCCCCTCCACAAACAGTCCCAAAATCGCCCCGCTCATCGCGATGCGGTGGTCGCCAAAGCTTTCCACATTTGCAGCCCGCAGCGGGCACAGACCCGTGATTTCCATCCCGTCCTCCTTCTCGTCCACCTGCACTCCAAATTCGCGCAGATTCCCCGCCACCGCTGCGATGCGATCCGTCTCCTTCACACGCAATTCCTTTGCATCGGAAATAATGGTGCGCCCCTCGGCCAGCGCCGCGGCCACCGCCAGCACGGGCAGTTCGTCGATCACATTGGGGATTTCCTTTCCGCCAATCGTCGTCGCTTTCAGCGCCCCGCCCCTCACCTCCACCGTCCCACGCGGCTCGCCTTCCGTGCTCTCCACGGTTTCCTTCACATCCGCCCCCATGCGGCGAAGCACCGCCAGGATGCCCGTGCGCGTCGGGTTCAGTCCCACGTTCTTGATAATCAAGTGCGCCCCCGGCTGCGCGGCCGCAGCCACCAGCCAGAATGCCGCGCTGGAAATATCCCCCGGCACATCAAAGTCCCGCGCAGTCAGCACCGTTCCACCCACCACACTCACCGTGAGTCCGCTGCGCGCCGGTGCCGCGTGGTGCCACGCCAGCATGCGCTCCGTGTGGTCGCGGCTCTGCTCCGGCTCGGTGACAATTGTCGTGCCGCTCGCAAAAAGCCCCGCGAGCAACACCGCGCTCTTCACCTGCGCACTCGCCACCGTCGATGTGAAGGCAATGCCATTGAGTGGCCCGCCCTCGATCACCATCGGCGCGCTCGGGTCCCCCTTGGGTGTGCGGCCCTCGGCCGTAAATCTTCCGCCCATGCGCGCCAGCGGTTCCATCACGCGCTTCATCGGGCGCTTGCTCAGCGAGGCGTCGCCCACCATGCGGCTGCGAAAAGGCTGGGCCGCCAGGATGCCGCTCATCAGCCGCATCGTCGTGCCCGAGTTGCCGCAGTCGATGTCTTCCGCAGGCGTGGTGAATTTTCCCCGCGTGCCATGCACCACCAGCGTCGTCTCATCCAGCCGCTCGATCTTCACACCCATCTGCTGAAATGCCTTCACCGTGCTCAGGCAGTCCTCACTTGGCAGGAAGCCGGTAATCCTGCCCGTGCCGCCCGCGAGGGACGCCAGCATGATGGATCGGTGGGAAATGCTTTTGTCACCGGGAACGGTGATTTCGGCGCGGATGGTGGGCGCTCGGCGGATGGTCCAGTCTGTCATTTAGGAAAGGTGATTTGGTCGCGGGTTTGCTTGGCTTCGGTGAGTGCGGCGCGAACCCCGCTCTCCGAAAAAGGGGCGAGGGTTTGGCGCAAATCCTGGAGCTTGGCAATCATCGCATCCAGCGCATTGCAGACAGCCCCCGCATTCTCTCTCAAAATTCCCACCCACAATTCCGGCGGCCCGCTCGACACCCGCGTGGTATCGCGAAACCCCGGCCCCACCACCGCAAAGGCATGCGGATTCTGCTCGGCCACGGTGCGTACCAGCGTGCCCGCCAAAACATGGGGCAGATGGCTCACCAGCGCCACGCATTCATCGTGCTCCTGCGGTGCCAGCTTCACCATGCGACAGCCGAGGCCGGCCCAAAAAGTCGAGATCTGCTCCACCGTCTCACTATCCACACCTTCACCTGGTGTCACGATACACGCAGCGCCTGCAAAAAGATCTGCCCGCGCCGCAGCGAGCCCGGTAAACTCCGATCCCGCCATAGGGTGGCTCCCCACAAACCTCGCCCGCCCTGCAAAAATCGAACCGAGCTCCGCCACCACCGCAGCCTTCACGCTGCCTACATCCGTCACGATCGCATCCGCCCTGAGCATGCCCACCATCTCTCGAGCGATCCCAGCCATGACCCCCACGGGCATGCAGAGCACGACGATGTCAGCCTCGCGCACAATCCCCTGCAAATCGCTCGATGCCTCATCCGCGCAACCCCGCGCATGGATCTCCGCCACCGCTTCCTCGCGCCTCGCCCACAAGGCGACATGATGCCCCCCGAGCTCTCGGAGCTTCAGGGCAATGCTGCCGCCGAGGAGGCCGGGCCCGAGGATTGCGATTCGCTTCATGCAGGAAAGGCGGGAGACTCCATGTTCCGCATCCAACGTTCAACGTCGAATCCAGAAAGCTCCCTTGGAAAAAACAGCCCCGGCTTGCCGGTGGAAACCAACAAGCCGGGGCAAATTCATTTTACCCTGTGCCGCCGACTATTGTGGCGGGACGAGCAGCACGCTGCCACTGAAGGGCGATTGGATCTTGGTGCCCGGGGGCATGCCGCGCACGTCGAGCGGACGGCCCTGCGCATCATGCGGGTCGGTCACAAAGCCCGGCTTACCCGTCATCTTCACGGCGTATTCTTCCTTGCCGCCTTCGGTCGGTGGCGGGGGAATCTTGTCGCTGGGCTTGGGCTCGATGCGCACATTCTCGTTTGGCTTCGTCTCCCCGGGTTCCTCGGGCGAAATCACGGGCTCGTTGGTACGGGGTCCGCCTTCGCCTGGCTTCTTCACTTTCTGGTCAGCTCTTGGCGCGGGTTCGTTGCGCACTTTGCGTTTAGGGTCGCAGGCTGAGAACAGCAGCGTGGCCGAAAGGATGGTTCCCAACAGAATGTATGGCTTCATAAATCGAGTATGGAAATAGAGCAAGGAACGCAAAACGGCAATGCTAAAATTTCAGCAGTTGCACTTTTTTTGTAATTACTCTTTGGAATATACCCATTGAACTAGTTCTCCCATGGCAGTTTGCCTACGGAACCCACGCAAATTCCGGCGAAAGCAGCATCGCCCAAATGGCATCCTCATACCGATCCCGCCAGTCGCTGGTAAGTCGTGGCGACGGCGGTGGCCCTGCTTTGACGTCCTTTTCCGCCGCCAGCACGGCAGTCGATGCATCGGGATTCAGGTGGTTTGCCCACGAGACGCCCTTCGTGCTTCCGAGCGGTTTGGGTGCGCGCTCCGCCTGGGTCAGGCGGGATTCGTAGCCCTCTTCGATAGCCTTGGTAAAACGTGCGACCTCCGCAGCCGAGGGCTCCCGGGAGAGCACGCGCAGGTACAGCCCCCGCACCAGTTCCGCCACGAGCTGTTTGCGCAGCGCGAGTTCGGTGAATGCGCTGTCGTCGTGCGCACGCGTGACCAGCGCGCCAAAGGTGCCATTTGCCAGCAGGGCAGGCTGCAACACATTCGCATCGTGATCGCGTGTGCTCTTCGGTTCGGGACGGCTCTCCCGCCAGCCAAAGGCCACCAGCACGTCCGCATACATCTGCGCCTTCGGCTTCGCCAGCGCGGGACGATCGCGTTCATTGCTCAGCGAGGTGAATTCCCATGCACGCCGTGGTACTCCGAGGTTGCTCTGATCCCTGGAATTCTGCCGCGCCTCAGGATCGAAAGTGAGCATCTCCGTGTCATACTGCTGTCCCGCCGTGAGCATTATGGAATCCAGCAACTGCTCCGCAGTAAGCCTGCGCCGGGCCTGCGCCGCAAAGAGCCGCTCACTGCTGTTCATATTGGCCATGGCATCCGGACGCGACGCGCGCTGATACGTGTCGCTGTTCAAGACCAGCCGCGCGACATGCTTCAGATCGTAGCCATGCGTGATGAACTCCCGCCCCAGCCATTGCAGCAACTCCTTGTGCGAGGGCTGCGAGGTTTCCCAGTCATCCACCGGCTCCACGATGCCAAAGCCCATGAACTGCTTCCACATGCGGTTCACTACCACACGCGCAAACCGATCATTCCGCGGATCCGTGAGAATCGCCGCCAGCATCTCCCGTGAGTCCTTCACGCCGCCCGACCTGCGCAGCACACCCGGCAGCGGATCCTTCGCCATCGCGGCAAACGGGAAATGCGGCTCAATCATCTGCCCCGCCTTTAGCGTCACCACCACGTGGCTGTCCGCCTTGAGGCCGGTCGTGAGCGACGACCCCGGCACCTTCAGCGGCGCGCGCTGGAGCATGGCCGCCAACTTGAAAAGATCGCCCTGCTCGAAGATATGCGCGGGCGCATCGTGGCAGCGCGCGCACTTCATCTCCATGGCGAGGAACGCCCCGCCCAGAATCTGCGCCTTCGCGGCCATGGGTAGATCGTTTTGTGTCGCGATGGAAAATCCCGCCGGACCGCCGTAGTTCGCGCTGCCTTCCATGGAGATGAGCTCCGTCGCAAAGCGGTCGAACGATTTGTTGTCCAGCAGCGACTCGTGCAGCCACCACCGGAAGGGCCCCGTGTTGTTCAGCGTTCCCTTGAGAATGTTCGGATTCTCCGCCAGCACATCCTGCCAGTAGCTCGTCCAATGCCCCGCCCAGCGAGAGTCGGCCAGCAGACGGTCGATCGCACGCGCCCGCTTGTCCGCCGACTTGTCCGCCAGAAATGCGGCCACCTCCTCAGCCGAGGGGATGAGCCCAATCGTATCCAAAGTCACCCGGCGCAGGAACGCCGCATCGCCCACCAGCGGCGCAGCCTCCACTTTCGCCAACGCAAGTTTTGCAGCGATGAAGCGATCCACCACCGACTTCTGCGGGCCGGCGGGCGGCTCCGGCGCAGGCGTCGCATTCTCGCGGGCGAGTTTGTGCCGCATCTCCCAGTAAGCCTCCTCCGCGGGCACCTTGCGATTCTTCGCATCCAGCGCCGCGATGCGCGCAGCCTGCGCCTCCACAAAAGTCTCATGGTTGCCCGGCTTCGCCGCGCCCTCCACGCCGAGCAGTTCCCACTTCGTGCCTGCGCGACTCCACAGCGAAAGCTCTCCCAATTCCGGCCGGATGCTCTTCCCGCCCACCCAGGTCTCGATGACCAGCACGCGTGGCTTTCCATCGCCCACCACTTCCGCCTGCACCTCGCGATGCCCGGCTGGCAACAGCGGCATTTCCTTCACCAATTGCAGCACAAGTTGATCCGGCACCGGCTCCGTGTCACCGTTTCTGGCCTTCTGCAAAGGTGTCTGCAAAATCACCTTTCCATCCAGCGCCACGCGAGTGCCCGTCAAGGCCCGCAAATGCAAAGTCTGCTCGCCCTCTGGCAGCGTCACAAGCCCCGCCATCCGCACGAGATAAGGCCGCGAGCGATCCGCCCGCACCCCACGCGCGCTGTATTTTTGCGGCAACTGCGTCAGCGCAAAGGCCGGCTCCGTATACTCCGTGGTCTTGTTGGGCGGCACCTCCGACCACGTGGGGTCATGCGCGGCAGTATCCGTCTCTCCCGCAGGGTCACTGTCATTGCCCCCAAAAGTCTCCACTGCGGCGGAGTCAACCTTCAGCGGAAATTCAAAAATCTCCACCCGCGCCGCGCCGCGCGGCAGTCCTTCCGCGCTCACCACTGGCATCGGCAGGTCCGGCTTGGGAGGCACCACTGGTTTTGCCGCTTTGCCTTCCCGCTCCGCCTTGGCCGCAGCCATGCGCACCACATCAAATTTCGGCCCACCATCGATCAGCTTCGGCGCCTCCCCTGCCCTCGCCGCATGCAGCTTGATGCGATCGTCCGACAACGCCGTGCGATAAATCGCTAGCTCATCGATCAACCCCGGAAAGGTGCTCGATTTCTGCACGCCCAGCGAGGAGCCGATCCACACCTCGTCATCATCCACCACGGGAGCGGCCGTCGTAGGCCCAGCATCATCCCACACCCCCTCACTCGGCTGTCCATCGATCCACGCCTTCATGCTCTCGGGTTTCCCAAAGGTGTACGACATCGCCACGTGATGCCACTCATCCCCGGGCGTGAACCCGAGGTTCGAGTTCCATCGGTGATACTGCGGCACCTTCCCCGTGCTGCGAAAAAGAAAACTCGCCCGCGCCAATTTGCCGTCGCCGAGCAGGCGCACCCCCCAGTTTTGGTTTTCCGCTGCGACCCCCGCATTCCTCGTGCGTCCTTTGCCCGCGATATACACCCATTGCCAGTCCTTGAGCGGCCCCAGGCACTTCACCCAGGCCTCCACGGTGATGGTCTCCCCATTCGTAAAATCGAAAACGCTTTTCGCCCCTGGGTCCTTCACCTTCACCACAAGCTCCGTCGGCACCGCGCCCTTCGTGGTAAAATCCAGCGCCGTATTCTCCTCCGCAAACGAGGGAAACTTCGGCGGCCTCGGCCCCTCGGTGAGCAGCCCCACGCTATGCCCCGGAGCCGCATAGATCGACTCATGCGTCTCATTCGGGAAGCAGCACTGGTCTTGCTGGTCAAACCGCCAGTAGGCCACCGGCGCATCCGCCATGAGGCGTTCACGGTAAGGCTCGATGGCATGCATCGACGGTGCCAGCAACAAAAGGGAGAGAACGGAAGGACGGAACTTCATCACGGGAGTATAAATCCTCTCGAATCGACTCTGATAGGGAGCAATAGTCAATCCATGCGTGAAGGACTCGTCCTCAGTACTTTTCAAAATCGCAAGCGCGGGTGAAAACGGAAACGCCGCCACTGGGAGCGCCGATGTCCTCAATCGGCCACCTCATAAGGCGAAGCCTCACTTTAACTACGCGCGCCTTTTCAAAATGATCACTCGCCTCCTCCTCACTCTCGCGCTGCTCATCTCCCCCATCTCGCGAGCCGTCGCCGAACCCCCAGCCTCGTCTCACGTCTCCCCTCTCACCTCTCACGAGCCCAAAGTAAACACCTTCTCCATCGTCGCGCGCGACCCCGCCACCGGCGAACTCGGCGTCGCCGTGCAGAGCAAATACTTCGGCGTCGGCAGCGTCGTCCCTTGGGCACAGGCTGGGGTTGGCGCGGTCGCCACGCAATCGTACGCCAAGATGGGCTACGGCTCGTCCGGACTCCGGCTCATGCGGGAAGGCAAAACCTCCCGCGAGGCCCTCGACACCCTCCTCGCCGAAGACCCCAGGCGCGCACTCCGGCAAGTCGGCATGATCGACGCCCGAGGCCGCACCGCTACCCACACCGGAGCCGAATGCATCGAGTGGGCAGGCCACAAGGAAGGGAAGGATTTCACCGTGCAAGGC
>JAYUWZ010000737.1:0-3259 GCA_043753265.1 Verrucomicrobiaceae bacterium | reverse complement strand
CGGGAGCTCGCGCAGGCCCTTGTTGTTCGGGCTTTCATTGATCGGCTTTGCAGGGTCAAACGCCGCACCGACTTTTTTGGTCACGTAATCGTAGTCGTTGTAGGGCAGATTATTTGCGATGAAGTAGGGCCATCCAAAGTTGCCTGCTTTGCGCGCCTGGTTGATTTCATCGTAACCACGCGGGCCGCGAGGGCCTTCGCCACCGGCGTCCGGGCCCACCTCGCCCCAGTAGACGTAGCCGGTCTTTTGGTCGATCGACATGCGCCAGGGATTGCGGCAGCCCATCGCGAAAATCTCGGCGCGCGCATTGGGCGTGCCGGGCTTGAAAAGATTGCCCTCGGGAATCTCGTAGGTGCCATCGGCCTTCGGGCGGATGCGGCAGACCTTTCCGGCCAGCGACATGGTGCTCGATGCGGATTTTTGCGCATCCCACGGCTCCTTGCCGGGACGCTCGTCGATGGGCGCGTAGCCGCCGCTGTCGCCATGCGGATGGGTGTTGTCGCCCGCGGACCAGTAGAGATTGCCATCCGGGCCGAATTCCACGCTGCTGCCGTGGTGGCAGCATTCCTTGCGCTGCTCCTCGTATTTCAGAAGGAGCTTCTCGCTCGTGAGGTCGAGTACGTCGCCCTTCATGGTAAAGCGCGAGAGGTGCTGGCCATCGTATCCCGGAGGCGAGTAGAGGCAGTAAATCCACTGGTTCTCGGAAAATTTCGGGTCCAGTGCGAAGGCGAGGAAACCGTTTTCCTGGCCGGTGAAAACCTTGATCGCGCCGGCCTCCACGATCTGCTTCGTGCCAGGGTGGTAAATTTTCAGCTTGCCGTTGTACTCGTTGTAGAAAATCCGGCCATCTGGTGCGATTTCGAGTTCCATGGGCTGCGGGATGTTTCCGAGGAGCTTCTCCACCTTGAAACGGAAGTCTTCCACCGGTGGCGGTGCGGCATGGAGAGGGGCGATGGAGGCCAGCAAGGCGGCAGCAATGGACGAGCGAAGGATCATGGGATGTCTTGGAGTCACGGGAGAACCCCGGTGGGGGCGAAGTCTTTGCTTTGCTTAATCTGAAAAGTGGTGTGGGGGAAAGGTGGGGCTGGACAGGTGGGGCGGGGTCGGCGCTATTCGAGGGGCATGTCTGACTCCCTGCGCCACACTGTTGCCGAGATTGTTGAGAAGACGCCGGTCTTTGATATCCATACGCATCTTTACGACCCGGCGTTTGGGGATCTGCTGCTGTGGGGGATCGATGATTTGCTGGTTTACCATTACCTTGTAGCTGAGTCGCTGCGTTGGCTGGACATGCCTTACGACAAATTCTGGAAGGCCTCGAAGACGGAGCAGGCGGATGCGATTTGGGATGCCCTGTTCATCCAGCATTCCCCGGTGAGCGAGGCGTGCCGCGGGGTGGTGACGGTGCTGAACCAGCTCGGTCTCGATGTGAAGAAGCGCGACCTGCCTGCGATGCGACGCTGGTTTTCCGAGCAGAGGCCGGAGGATTACATCACGCGCATTTGCGGGCTGGCGAATGTGCGGAAGATCGCGATGACGAATTCCCCGTTCGATGACATGGAGCGCCCGGTGTGGGATCGCGGCTTTGCGCGCGACCCGCGTTTTGTGGCGGCGCTGCGCATTGACCCATTGCTGGTCGACTGGCCGAATGCCGCGCGTCGGCTCGCAGGTTGGGGCTATGCGGTGAACGAGGATTTTTCGGGTCAGACGTATTCAGAGGTGCGGCGGTTCCTGGCGGACTGGACGCAGAAGATCGGGGCGAAGTATTGCATGGTGTCGCTGCCGCCGGATTTCGCATTTCCCGCGGACACGGCGATGGCGCGAATCATCGAGCACGCAATCATGCCGCATGGGCGTGATCATGGGCAGGCGTTCGCGCTGATGATCGGGGTGCGCAGGGGTGTGAACCCGGATTTGCAACTCGCGGGGGACAGCGTGGGATTGGCGGATGTGGGAGCAGTGGAGCGGCTGTGTGCAGCGTTTCCGCAGAACAAATTCCTGTGCACGATGCTGGCGCGGGAGAACCAGCATGCGCTCTGCATCGCGGCGCGGAAGTTTCGCAATCTGCACGTCTTCGGGTGCTGGTGGTTTTTGAACGTGCCGGGGATGATCGAGGAGATCACGCGGATGCGGCTGGAGCTCATCGGCCTGAGCTGCACGCCGCAGCACAGCGACTGCCGTGTGCTGGACCAGCTCACCTATAAGTGGGCGCACAGCCGCCCGATTATCGCGAAGGTGCTGGCGGAAAAATACGAGGCAATCGCGGCATCGGGCTGGGAGCCCTCGCGGGTGGAGATTGAGCGGGACGTTAAGGATTTGCTCGGGGGGGCGTTTGAGAAGTTTATTGGGTGAGGGAGGGAGAGAGGCGTGAGACGTCGGGAATGACTAATGACGAATGACGAATGGGCGGCGCGGTCAGGACATCGCTGACGGGACATTGTTGATGGTTGCCGTGGGATGAGTTGTGGGTGAGGATTTTCTGTGATTGATGCGCATAACCATTTGCAGGATGCCCGGCTGGGACGGTGGCGGCCTGGGATTTTGGGGGAGTTGGAGGCGATGGGGGTGCGGAAGGCTGTGGTGAATGGGACTCGGGAGTCGGACTGGCTGGCTGTGGTGGAGTTGGCGGCAGAGCGGCCTTGGGTGGTGCCTTCGTTTGGATTGCATCCGTGGTATGTTGCGGAGCGGAGTGTGGATTGGCGGGATCTGCTGCTGCGGGTGCTGGATGCGCATCCCGGCTGCGGGGTGGGGGAGATAGGGCTGGATCGATGGGTGGAGGGGCACGACGCGGATGTGCAGAGCGAGTGCTTTCGCGCGCAGCTTTCGATTGCTGCGGAGCGGAATTTACCGGCGACGATTCATTGCCTCAGGGCTTGGGGTGCTTTGTGGGACATTGTGCGCGAGGATCGGGTGCCAGCTTGCGGGTTTTTGCTCCATGCATACGGAGGGCCTGCGGAGATGGTGAAAGGGTTTGTGGAGCGCGGGGCGTATTTTTCGTTTTCGACTTCGTTTCTCCATGAGCGAAAGGGTGCGCAGCGGGAGATTTTCAAGGGCCTGCCGATGGAGCGCATCATGGTGGAGACGGATGCGCCGGACATGGCTCCGCCGCCGGGGGCGCATGTGCTGGCGGGTGCTGAGGCGCTAAATCACCCGGGGAATATTGAGAGGGCTTATGCGGACCTGGCGCGGATCAGGGGGGTGGAGATGGGGGCGCTTGTGGAGCAGGTTGCGGGCAATTTTCGCAGGTGGTTTGGAGGGC
>JAYUWZ010000736.1:0-3261 GCA_043753265.1 Verrucomicrobiaceae bacterium | reverse complement strand
CCTGGGCCTTGAACTCTGCTGTGTATCGCTTTCTGGTCACGAGTTTCATTCTGTCTTGTTTCCTTATTCGGTGGTCCAGAATTCTCGCTCACCTCACGGCGCTTTTTCTTAGCGCCGAGCAGTCTCCCTTGTGTGATTCACCCTTTCGGCAGGAAGAAGCCCCGCTGCTTTTCCGTGATGGGCATGCCTACCCGCTCCATCACTGCGAGCATGTCTTCCCACACGAATCGCTTGTTGGCCTGCTGCTCGGAGCTTGGGCGAAGAAGGAAGGATGGGTGGAAAGTGGGCATGAGTGGGATGCCTTCAAACTCGCGCCACTGGCCGCGAATGCGGGTGATGCCCGCTTTTTCAATATCGAGCAGGCCTTCCACGGCGGTGGCCCCGAGCGCGACGAGCACACGTGGCTGGATGATGTTGATCTGCTCCAGCACGTATGGCTTGCACACCCGCATCTCGTCGGGCGTGGGCTTGCGATTGCCGGGCTCTCCGGGCGCCATGTTAGGGCGGCACTTGAGGATGTTTGCAATATACACGTCGGAACGCCGCAGCCCCATGGTCTCGATGATCTTGGTGAGGAGCTGCCCCGCCTTTCCCACAAAGGGTTCGCCGACCATGTCTTCATCGACGCCGGGGGCCTCTCCGATGAACATGATCTGGGCGTCCGGGTTGCCCACGCCGAAGACCACCTGGGTGCGGGATGCAACGAGGTGCGCGCACTTGGTGCAGGCAAGCACGGGACCGCTCATGGCGGCGAGGCGCTCGGCCTTGGTGCCGGTCGCCGGAGCCAGGCGGGATGCGCCGCCCAAATCCTGAAATGGCTTTGCGGGTGAATGAGTGGCGGGCTGCGTCGGTGCCGCAGTGGGTGCTGCCTTTGGTGATTCGAGGCGCGCCTCCAGGGCCGCATGAAGATCTCCCAGAGACTTCGGCTGCGACGCATCCCGCGCCGATGGCTCCCGACCATGGGCCGATGTCACTGGCGGGCGGGTCTCCGTTTTTGCGGGCGCCGCTGGCGGAAATGCACCAGCGGTTTGAGCCAGACGCGCGAGAGTCTCACGGGACACGTGCATGGCCACGCCAAGCTCGTTCATCGCGTGCAAGGCGGATTGGACGATTTCAGTGGCGCGCTGGCTTTCGCTCATGCTGCGAATCGTAAGTGGCGGGAGTGGGAACGGGAAGCGCGCAGTGGCTCAAAACACAAATGGAACGCCCAGTTTTTCAAACCCAGCTTTTTGGTCCTTGAGCCATTTCTCGGAGAGCTTCTCGAATGCGCCTTCCTTTCGGAGATCCGCGAGGGCAGTGTTTATCTGGGTGCGCAGCGTGTCGTTCCCTTTTTTGAGCGCGATGGCCCATTGCTCCTCCTTGAAAGGCTTGAGCAGCGCCTTGGTGGTATCGGGATTCCGCTGCCAGTTGCGCAGGGTGGACATCTGGTCGTAGATGAATGCGTCGGCCTTGCCTTGGGAGACTTCCATGGCGCCCGCGGTTTCTTTCGCGAGCACGAGCAGCTTGGCTTGCTTGAGATTTTTGGTGGCCCAGAGATGTCCCGTGGTCGCTTTCAACACTGCGACACGGCGGGTGGGTTGGTCCAGATCGGCCGCGCTGGTGATGCCCGTATTGGCACCGACGAGGAGGCAAAGGCCCGTTTTAAGGTAGGGCTCGGAAAAATCCACACTCACGGCGCGCTCGTCGGTGGCGGTCATGGAGGAGAGCAGGAAATCCCCCCGGCCGGTTTTCAGGGAGGGGATGAGTCCATCGAAGGGCATGTTTTGGAATTCCACGGGGCGGCCCAGCTTTTCGCCAATCATGCGCGCCAAGTCCACGCCGACCCCGGCGGGTTGGCCCTGCTCGTCGCGCATTTCGAAGGGGGGATAGCTCATATCCATCCCGACTTTGAGGGGTTCCGCAGACATGAGGCTGGCCACGAAGGAGAGTAAAAGGAACAGGACACGCATAGGGAAAGGGAAACGAAAATAAGGGGTGAGTGGAAGCGGTCTTTCGCGTTTTCCTGAGTTTCTTAAGCAGGCACGAAAGGAGTCGTTGACGAAATGACCGCGCGGCGCGTAATCTTCACGCCCTTTTCCTAATCGCATCCAGCAACTGAAAGGAGTGAAACCAGCAAATGCCCGAAGTACAAGTTCGCAAAGGTGAGCCTATCGACCGCGCCCTGAAGCGTCTCAAGTCCAAACTTGAGACCGAAGGGATCATGGACGAAGTCCGCCGCCTGCGCGCATTCGAGACGCCGACGCAGAAGTCCCGCCGCAAGGCGAAGGCTAATGCCAAGCGCGCGAAAGCCAAGCAGCAGCGATTCAATTTCGCGTCGTAATCACCCGATAGCTATTTTCGCGGTCGCAATGACCGCCATTCATCAAGCCCGCTGGGAAACCAGCGGGCTTTTTTGTTAACGTCCAACGTCCAACGTCCAACGCTCAACGTCCAATGTCGTGATGTTGTAGCCTTTTGTGATTTCTCCCCAAGTCTTGCAGCCCCGCTGCACACATCCTTTCCCGCTCACACAAAGTTCCGGCCTGCGCCTTCCATTGGGCGTTGGATGTTGGACGTTGAGCGTTGGACGTTTCCTTACGTCCCCGCCTGTGCCAGCGCCGCTGCGGCTGCGGTTTCCCTCGCCACGAGTTCCTTTGCCAACGCCCGGTAGGCAGCGGCTCCCAGGCCGGTGTTTTCGTAGTCGATGATGGGCTGGCCGTGGCTGGGGGCCTCCGCGAGGCGGATGGTGCGTGGGATGATCGTTTTGAAAATCACGTCCCCGTAGTGCTTCTGGATCTCCGCAATCACCTGGTTTGCGTGGTTGGTGCGGAGATACATCGTCATCACGATGCCGCAGAGTTGCAGGTCGGGGTTGGCTCCAGCCTCCCGCAGTTGCTCGCACACACCGATGATCTTCGCGAGACCCTCCATGCTGTAGTATTCGCACTGGAGCGGGACGAGGATTTCGTCGGCAGCGCTCAGGGCGTTGGTCATGAGTACGCCCAGCGAGGGCGGGCAGTCGAGCAGCACGAAGTCAAAAGGGGCGGCGGCCTTCAATGGGCCAAATGCGTGGCGGAGGCGGGTGAGGTGATCGCCCATGCGGATGAGTTCCACTTCCACACCGGCGAGATCGAGGTTGGCCGGGATGATGCACAGGTTTTCCTGCGAGGTGGCCACGATCATGTCCGAGAGGGCGGCTTCCCCGAGCATCGGGGCATACGCTGAGATGCCCTCTACGGGCTCGACTCCGAGGCCGCTGGTCGCGTTGGCCTGCGGATCGAG
>JAYUWZ010000735.1:0-3262 GCA_043753265.1 Verrucomicrobiaceae bacterium | reverse complement strand
CTCGGCCTCGGCGAGGCGGTTGGTGGCTTTCAGCAATTGCGCGAGGTTGTTGAGGCCTCTGGCGACGTTGGGATGGTCCTTGCCGTAGCTTTGCTCAGCGATGGCCAGAGCGCGGCGCGTGAGCGGCTCGGCCTCGGCGAGGCGGTTGGTGGCTTTCAGCAATTGCGCGAGATTGTTGAGGCGGATCGCGACTTTGGGATGGTCCTTGCCGTAACTTTGCTCATCGATGGCGAGAGCGCGGCGCATGAGCGGCTCGGCCTCCGCAGGGCGTTTGGTGGTTTGCAGCAATGCGGCGATGCTGTTGAGGTCGGTTGCGACTTCGGGATGGTCCTTGCCGTAACTTTGCTCATCGATCGCCAGAGCGCGGCGCATGAGCGGCTCGGCTCGGCCTCTGCGAGGCGGTTTGTGGTTTGCAGCAATTGCGCGAGGTTGTTGAGGTCGGTTGCGACGTTGGGATGGTCCTTGCCGTAACTTTGCTCATCGATGGCCAGAGCGCGGCGCATGAGGGGCTCGGCGCGCTGGTAGTCGGCTTTGGTTTCGAAATAGATCGCGAGCTGATTCATGAGCCGGCTGGTGGGATCGGGGATGTGGTGCTGGTCGGCAAAGGTGGCGATGGCTTCGGCGTGGGGGGCGAGCGGTTCGAGCACGGGCCACGAGCGGACGTCGCTGGCTTCGTGGGGGATCGCATCATTCACCCACCCCAGCGTGCGGTGGAGGGTGGCGTGCTCCTTTTCGTCCCGCTGGTGGTAGCGGGTGACGTCTTGCACGAGGGCGTGGATGGTGAACTCGGGGTCCGCGCGGTGCTTGGCGAAGGAGTAGATTTCGAGTTCGGCGAGTGCGTCCCTCGGATTCTCGGGCCAAATAAAGGGGTCTTTCAAAAACCATCCTTTGACCCTTTGCCAAAAGGTCCGGTGAAGAACCGGCATGGGGTGCTCCAGCAAGAAGTCCGGGATGGGCGCGGGTGAGAGCCAGGCGAGGTGATTGAGGAGGGTGCGGGCAGGAGTGCTGAGCGCTCGGAAGGTGACGAGCCAGGTGGTGGCGACGCTTTCCGGGTATTGCATGAGGCGGCGCTGGAACCATTCGAGGACGTGGCCGTGCTCGGTGGTCCAGAGCGAGAGGTAGCTGGCAAAGCTGGTGGTGTGTTTGGCGATGTAGGCGGCGGCTTGCTCTAGAGCGAGCGGGAGCTGGCCGAGCGTGATCGCGAGCAGCCGTCCTTTTTCCGCATCGTCCGCTTGGTGTTCCCGGCGCTCGTGGGTGCGGTCCATGAGGAAGCTGGTAGAATCCTCCTCGGTGAGCACATCGAGCCCCAAGGTCTTCACGCTGCCAGACCAATCGGCGAGGCGGCTGGTGATGAGGACGTGGCCGCTGGCGGCGAGTTTGCTCAGCATGTTCTCGACGGCTTCGGCGGATTCCTCGGAGTCCACGTTATCCAGGATGAGGAACCAGCCGGGGTGGCGCTGGAGCCAGTCGAGCACGGCGCCGAGTTGGATTTCCTGCTCGCGGGCGTCTTTCTCGGCAAGGTCGAGGACGTTTGCGCCGCACAGGGCGGCGAGGTTGCTTTCGAGCGACGCGGCACTATCCGCGCGGACGAAGAGGAGGGCGGTGTAGCGATCGCGCTCGGCATGGGCATACTCGATGGCGGCACGCGTTTTGCCGATGCCGCCGAGGCCATGCACGGTGGCGGCGCTGGCTGCGGAGGTGATGGCCGCGGCGCGGGCGTGCCCGGTGTGCCGCATGTCGCCGAGCGTCTCGCGGAGCTGAGCGAGGAATTCCGCGCGCCCCTTGAACAGCGTGCCGAGGGTCTTGTAGGGGAGGTTGTTGACCTTGATGGTCTCGGGGTTTACGCCGAGGTCGTAGAACACTTCGCGCACGAGACCGAGCGGGCTGGCGAAGGTCTTGTAGTGCTCGCCGCTGGTGAGGATGTGGTCTTTGTGCCGCTGCTGGAGCACGCGGTCAGCATCCGGCTGATCCACAGGGAGCAGGCAGTCGCGCGGGGTGGCGGGGTCGGCGACATAGACCAAGCACGTTTTCCCGAAGCGGCGGGCGAGATGGTATTCCCACTGCGTGTAGCTGTGGTCGTGCGGCGCGGGTGGCACGGGCGCGCCGAGATGTGCGAAGAAGGTGGCGCGGTGCTCCCCGCCAGGGCTGCTGCCCGCGGCATCGCCCACGAGGTGGATGATGGTGTCGCACTCGCGGAGATAGTCGGCGAGTTTGTCGAGCAAGGTGTGCCCACCTTGCTGGAAGTCTTCCTGCACCGCGATCTCGAAGGGCTCGCCGCGCACCGCGCCGAGGTGGTGAGCGAGCAGGCCGCGCACGGTGCGGAACTCCTTGCTGGCGGTGGAGAGGAAGATTTTGCGGCGCATGGTTCGCTTTGATTGAAAATGAACGCGAGAACATCCGCCTATTGCGAAAACCCAAGCAACCAAATCTGAAAAAAATATTGCGAAGTGTTTGCTACTTACAGTTTAGCGTCGGAGCGTGACTTTGGGCGGGAACGGGGTCCATGGCTTTAGCAACTTTACCCGCGTTTCCCTTTGGATCGTCGACTGCTCCCCGCCGCCAAACCTGCTTAACCGTTTCCCTTTCCGAAAGCTTTAGGCCATGCAATCCCGGCCGATCTCATCGTACTCGGCCCGCATCCCTTGGCGCTTTTATGCCGAGAGTTTGATCCCTTCGACTGCACTCCGAAGGGCCTCTTGGTCCGCATTGATGTAGTTTGCGTGGCTCTCAGCGTCCGCATGCCCCGTGATTTGCCGGGCAATCTCTGCACGAACGCCACCCATCGCCAGTTGAGTCGCCGCAAAGTGACGTAAGGAGTGGAAGGATTTTCGGCTGGTAGTTCTCCCCTTCCCTTCCGCCTTCGCCTTCCGGACAACCCCGCTTGAAATCTCTGCACGCCCCATAAGCCGACGGAAGATTTGGCTGAGGCCTGACTTCCCAGCCCCGCTTTTGTGGGCAAGACTCGCGAAAACAGGTGCGCCTGCTATGCCTCTCTGTTGATTTTCCAGCCAAGGCTCGAACTCGGAATGAATCGGGAGCACCAGTTTTGCTCCAGTCTTTGCAGTCTTCACCCGGATCACCTTCTCCTTCAGGTCGAGCTCGCCCCATTTCAGTCTCGCAGCGTCCATCAACCGAAGACCTGTTGTCGCCGCGAGAATCACGAGTCCCTTCCAGTCCCCTTCCGCAGCCTTGATGAGCGCACCTACCTCAGCGACGGTAAACGGCTCCCGACCGGCGTCCTCCGAGTCAGCCCTCTGAGTTC
>JAYUWZ010000734.1:0-3270 GCA_043753265.1 Verrucomicrobiaceae bacterium | reverse complement strand
GCCCCGTGGGAATGCCCAGGAAGCTGCCGTAGTCGAGCACGTCGCTCTGGTCGTGGTCGAGCAGGCGCAGGCGGCGGAATTCGCGCGGGCCGGCATAGACCTGAAAGTTGCGGGTGACGGTGCTGCCTTCCTCGCCCTTGCGGGTCAGGACGACCTCGGGCATGGCCACGGCACCGTCGATGTTGAAAAGCTGATGGCCGCTGGGCGCGGCGGCGTGGCCCTTGTCGCGCCAGGCGTCGGGGGAAATGTCATGGCGCTTGGCCCACACACTCACGCCGAGCAGGCGGCGCTGGTCGTCCTCGGTTTTACCCTCGGCACCGAGCGCGGTGACCATCGTGGTGAAATACTGGGAGGTCACCGCCGTCCAGCGGATGAGATCGGTGGACTGCTGATAGGTCGCACGTGGCGGGTCCTTGAAGATCATGCCGCCACCGGTGAACCAGTCCACCATGGTGAAATTATTGCGTCCATCGCGATACCAGTCGAAGCCCTGGTAGATGTTCTGGTCGTTGGTGGTTACGGGGGCCGCGCTGCCGGTGTGCACGAAATAGACAGGCGTCTTCATCGGGGTGGGCCCGAGGTTCTCGTATGTCACGTCCATGTTGAGGACATAGTCGCCGCGCAATGCGTCCTTGCGAGTGTCGCTCTTGCGGGGAAGCACGAACTTCTTGGTGAGCTTGATGTTCCACTTGGAGTCGATGCGCTCGAAGCTGACGGTGCGGTTCGCCACGTCGGGTGGCAGCATTTTCCAGCGCTCCTGGGTCTCGATTTCGTCACCCGCCTTTTCCGTGATTGCGCCAATGGCGATGGTGCCAAACTCATTGACCACCACGTTGGTGCCCTTCGACTTGTCCACGAAATGCTCCTTGAGCACGGCCCGGGCGATGCCGCCGCCAGCCTCGGTGAATTCGTATTCCACGATGCCCGCCTCGCTGGCGAGCTTCTCGGTCTTGGCGGGCTCGGTGGGAACCACGGGAGTGGCGGGTTTTTCGAGAGGGGTGCCAGCGGAAACGGTCGCGGCGACAGGCTCGACATCGGCCACCAGGACTCCGGTGGGGAGTGTGGGCTTCAGCTTGGCGACGGCGTCCTGCACGTCCTTGCGCGCTTTCAGGGCATCGGTGCCGGGCTTGAAGGACACAGTGACTTCGAAGCTGGTCGTCTTGGGTTCCGAACTCGTGGAGACGTAGTTTTCCAGCTTCGCAAATTCTGCTTCCAGCGCGGAAACGACGGTAGTCTTGAGCGTCTCAAGCGGGGTGCCTGGCTGCACGACAGACACTCCGACCTTCACCGGCAGCGTGGCGGCAAGCGCCCTCGCCTCGGCGGCGGCCGCTGCGGCGGCCTCGTCTGCCTTCTTCTTTTTCTCAGCCTCGGCGATCATGTGCGCCTGCACGGTCTTGCGGTATTCCGCCTGCCGGGGCATGACGAGGAAGTAGTGGTAGCTGAACGCGAGGCCCAGGGTAACGATGACGATGAGTAAGCCTTTTCGATCCATAAAAATCAGTGGGACAAGTGCTGGTGCTCGGGAGGGGTGGAGGGCTTTTTCGGGGGGACAGGGTCGTAGCCCGGCTCGCACCAAGGGCCGCAGCGGGCAATGCGCTTTACGCCGAGGCGGACGCCGCGAAGGAAACCATGGGTATCCACGGCCTCCTGGAAATACGCGGAGCAGGTGGGCTCAAAGCGGCATCCCGCCCCGGGTCCTGCCAGCCAGTGCAGGAAGGGCGAGACGGTGAGCTGGTAGGTGCGAATCAAGACCCGGACGAGCAATTTCATGGGCGGCGGGTGTTGAAGGGAAAGGGCAATCACACGGCCTCGCGCAGGATGCCGCCGCGGCGGGCAAGCTGGGCCCACTCGTCGCGCAGCATGGCAAAGGTGGCTTTTGCCGCGTTGGGCTTGGCGACCACCACGAGCCAGATCCCGTCGCGAAGACGGGGGCGGGCGTGGCGGACAATTTCGCGGAGGCGGCGGCGCACGCGGTTGCGCACGACTGCCGAGCCAATGCGCCGGGAGGTCACGATGCCCGTGCGGGCACCGGCGGCCTCGCCGGAATCAAAAACGCCCAGCAGCATGGTGCGTCCATGCATGGGGCGGCCTTTCTCTCGGACGCGCGCAAACTCGGAAGTGCGAATAAGGCGCGCGGCCTTGGGAAAACGGAGACGCGGCTCCCGCTCAGCAGGAGCCGCGTCATCGAGATCTGGCAGGTCCGTGCTCAGGCCAGCGTGTGGCGGGCATAGTGCACCTCGACGCCCTTGGGCAGAAGACGCTTGCGGCCACGCTGGCGGCGGCGGGAAAGGATGTCGCGGCCGTTTTTGGTCGCCATACGGGCGCGGAACCCGAATTGGCGCTTACGCGTGCGCTTGGATGCTTGATAAGTACGTTTAGGCATGGCTGTGTGAAAAAGGGCGCGTAGAATAATGTTCTGCGGGGACTTGTCAACGACCGTAACAGGGAATTTCCCGAAGGGCTCCTGATAAGGGTGCACGGAGGCGGGAATACCGCCAAAGACAGAATGAAAACGACAAACCAGCAGGCAGAAAAGCAATCGGAACCCGAGAAGCCCGATTCCGTGGCACGTCTACGCCGCCTGCACGAGCAGGGCAAGGGACTGGCGAGTGGCGAGGCCGATGCCTACCTCGCCGAGGTGCATGAGGACCGCGGAAAGTGGCGCTCTCTCATAATGGGATAGATAATGGGATAGCCGAATTTGCCGTGCGTGCAGGGCCAAAGGCCCGCTACCAAAAGAAGGGCCGAGGCTCAAGCTCCCCCGAAAGCATCCTCCCACCGTTACGCACCGCACGCTTGCATCGCCAGTGTTCGTCAACCGGGCACGATGCCCCCAAAATCTCAAACATTCTCTCAACCTCGTCCCGACTGATCCTAAACGCGGCCTGAAGGAGTAAAAGAAGTGCCTCGCCCCGGGAAGACATCGGCTCGACGCATTTGCCGAGCGCGAGTGCATCGCTCAAACTCTTTCGAGCCTCCCTTGTGCAACCCCGCTCCGCCAATGCGGCAATCTCCCAAGCCCGAACCGCTGACTTCTTGTAATCGTCTTCACATTCTTGAGCGGCTTTTGCCGCCTCACATGCTATTGCAACTGGATCACCATCCGTGAATCTTGCCACCCAGGACAACGCCTGCGCCCGAAACCACGGCTCACTTACCTTGCGTGCCTGAGCGAGTGCCTTCTTCGGATTACTCTTCGCAAGAGTGGACGCATGATCTCTCTGGAGTGTCGCACTCACGTTGACGCATAACGCTCAAAGCTTAGCGACC
>JAYUWZ010000733.1:0-3273 GCA_043753265.1 Verrucomicrobiaceae bacterium | reverse complement strand
TGTTCCCGCCGCTGAAGCCCACCACCTCGTGCGGAAAAACGGGGCCGATGATCAAGAGGTGATCATAGTCGAAAACCCGTGCATTGATTTCCACCGGCACCTCCTCGGCTAGCAGCCCGCCGCTGAGTTCCGCGCTCTCCTCGCGCGTAATCTTCCCGATCTGGCGCAGCGCACCCGGGTTGTCCCACTCGTGATTGTGAAAACGCACCTTCTCATACTTTCCCGCGCGTTCCTCGGGCGTCATTTCCAGCCGCTCGCAAATCGCCTGCTCGCTCATCGCCACGTGCGTGCCGAGCGCAATCATCACATCCAGCGCCGCAGCCGTGCCGCCAATTTGCTCATGCACCGCTTTGAACAGCATCCCGAGCGGACACGTCCGCGTGCCGTCCGGCACAATCACCAGGACTTTCTTGCCCGTGAAGTCCTCGACGGGCAGTGCGCGCGCCACCAAAATGCGGATCTGCGCGGCGTCGAGGAGCTGACCCGGCTGTGCGATGAGTGAGAGAGGTTGCGTCATGGAGTGCTCCAAATAACGCGTGTTTCGCAGCGGATGCCAGCACTGGATTGCACGACTTGCAAAGCGTGAAGTGAGAAACTCTGCCAACGCTATGTGACGACCTGCCTCAAATAAAAATGTTCGTGCAACAATCTTTGAAGGGCGCAATCCCTGCTACCTGTTCGAAAGAGTTTTTGCACCCATGGCCTCTACCACCACAGCATCCGCTTCTCCAATTCCTGCGTCCATCGAATCGATTCAATTGGAGCTCCGTGCGGAAGCCAAAGCGATTGAGGAATTAAGGCGTCAAATCCAGGCACTGGGGGCTACGGCTCCCAAAAGTGATGTCGCCGAGTTTGCCAAACGCCAGAAGGCTTATCTTGACCGCAAAATCGAATTTGAGAAGCAGCGCAAGACCGTTGTGGACCTGCCCACCCCGTCACTCGTGCCGCCACAAGCGAAGGCCGCCGAGGTGACCGACACGCTCACGGCACCACCTGCGGAGAAACCCGCCATCGCGAACGTCGCACCGGAAGAGCCAGCAACTTTGAAACTCGAAGCTCCCACGCCTGCGGCCCCGGTCGTGCAAGTGCCCGCAAGCGAACTGCCAAAGGTCCAGGATACGCCCGCGCCGCAAACCACCGAGCTTGCTCCGGAACCCCCTCCGTTGAAGACCATCCCGCTGAAGCCGGCTCCCGCCAAGCCCGAGCCTCAGGTCACCGTGGTCAAAAAGCCCGAACCCGAGAAGCCCGCAAAAGCCAGGCCTGCGGAGAAACCAGCAGCGCCCATTACGAAGCCCGCACCCAAGCCGCCCAAACCACCCGTATCGCCAGCGCGGCAACCGGCAGCGGAAGAAGAAACCAGCGATGTGCGCTGGGGCCTGTTTGCCTTCTCCACCACCGTCACACTCGCCCTTATTATATGGCTGTGCTGGTGGATCTTTGGATAGCAGTGTATACAGAATACATCTATCCGTCTCTCTACTGCTCGTTTACGAACATGCGGAAATTTTAGGCAACCGATTTCAATCGAGAAACGATTGTAATCGATGGTCTTCATCGAAATTGTAAAATCGAGCTTCCCGGCACCACATGCACTTTTGGCCTGCGCTAATTTGCACCTCCGAATGAATTAGCCAAACGGCGATTTCGCGGTGGGCGGTAACCATGTCGAAACCATTACAGTATAACTAACTTGCCCGGTGTTATTGACATAACGGGCACGAACTCTTAGCGACCATATTATGACAAATAACTACCTGAGCATCGATCAGCTCAAACGAGCCCTTGAGATCGAAGAGCAGATCCAAAAACTCAGATTAGAGTTGGACTCTGTCCTCAGCGGCACGCGCTACAGCGTTTCCGCTCCCGCCGCCAAAACAGTTCGCGCCTCCGCCGGTGGCGATGGCCGCAAGGGCAAGCGCTCAGCCGCCACCCGCGCCAAGATGGCCGCCGCGCAGAAAGCTCGCTGGGCCAAAAAGAACGGCGGCGCACCGGCTAACGAAGTCGCTGCCGAGACACCCACCAAGACAAAGAAGAAGAAGCGCCAGATGAGCGAAGAAGGCCGCGCCCGTATCATCGCCGCCCAGAAGAAACGCTGGGCCGCGTTGAAGGCGTCCAAGAAGAGCTAGTCAGCTCCTTTATTGCTAGGCGGCAACTTTCCGCCTCCATCAGTCTATTGTTTAAAAAGCGCGAGGCTGCGCTTCATACCGTCCTTCCGGGGACTCGCACAACTCTGCCAACATCACTGGCTGCATAGGATGTTGGCAGCGGTGATGCAAAACTGCTCCGCAAAAGAGCGGGCGAGCCTTCATAGGCCGAAACCTCACTCATTTGCCGCACGCGGGCAATTCGACCGATATCCGTCTTCACTTTCGGCACGTCATTACTTCATTTTTGCTTACCTGCTCTATCGGATGGCATCCCGTGGATCATTGCGCAAAATGGCGTTTGAATTTGTAGTCCATCCCCCGACGAAAGTGAGCGGCCCATCCCCGGACTCCGCCAACAAAACATTGTTAAGGCGGACTGCCTCTGCGCTTCTTTATTGTGCCTCGCGAATACGCAACGTTGGCGGAGCTCCCGCACAGAAAAGGCAAAATCGATGTTCCTCGGCGGGCGGTAAAAGTAGTCTCGCACTTTAGCCTGCAAACCCACACGCCAGCTAAGTGAGGGGCGCACCACGGACCGTGCGTAGCTTGCTGCGTAGGGGGCCTTCATCAAATCATGGCACGGGCTATCGTCCCCATTGGCACGCCCTTGTTTGCAGCTATCACTGATGGCCGCCGATCCCCATCACGACGTGAAATCCGCTCAGGGCAAGGCCTCAACCGGATGCATTTTCGCCACGCCGCGCTTTGACGAATTAGGCCTATTTTGCCGCTGCTTCCTCATCGAGCTTCGCCTTCACGGCGGTGGTGAGGTCGTCGAAAAGCGCCTGGTCGTTTCGGAGCATTTCCTTTGCGGCGTCGCGGCCCTGCGCGAGCTGGCTGCCCTTGTAGCTGAGCCACGATCCGCGCTTCTCCACGATTCCTTTCTCGAGCGCGAGGTCGAGCAGCGCGCCGGTGGAGGAGATGCCCTCGTTGTACATGATGTCGAACTCGCACTCCGTGAATGGCGGCGCGATCTTGTTCTTCACGATTTTGATTTTCGTGCGGTTGCCCGTCACCACGCCATCACTCGTCTTGATTGCGCCGATGCGGCGAATGTCGACGCGCACGCTGGCGTAAAATTTCAGCGCCTTGCCGCCCGGCGTCGTCTCCGGGTTGCCAAACATCA
>JAYUWZ010000732.1:0-3274 GCA_043753265.1 Verrucomicrobiaceae bacterium | reverse complement strand
GTGGGGCTGCGGCGGCGGTGTTGTTTCTGATTCTCTTCCTGCTGCTGGATGCCTGGCTGCACTTTGGGGCACGGGGGCGGTGGGTGGGGTTTGCGATGGTGGTGGGGTCGCTGGGGGCTGGGGTGGTGCTGGCCTGGCGGGCTTGGGGGCGGACGATGAGCGATGAGGCGGTGGCGCGGCGCATCGAGAAGGCGACGGAGGGTGGGGGCAATGTGCTGATTTCGGCGGTGCAGTTTGACAAGGAACTGGCGGCGGGGGATGTGCGCACGGCGCTTTTCAACGAGATGAAGGATCCCTTTCCGAAGGTGAAGTGGGATGTGGTTTTCGATGGGCGGCTGCTGCGGCGTCTGGGGCTCGCGCTGGGCGTGGTGCTGGCGGGGTTGTTTTGCTGGGCGGTGGCGCAGCCGGGATATTTTTCGAATTCGGCGGCGCGGATTTTTATGCCGGGGGCCGCGATTGCGCCGCTGACTCGCACGCAGATGAATCTGCTGCCGGGCAAGAATGACACGGTGCCGCATGGGCGCGACTACGAGGTGAAGGCCACGATGTCGGGCACGGTGCCGCAGAGCGCGTGGCTGTGGTATCGGGAGGCGGGGTCGAGCTGGCAGAAGACGCTGATGGAGCGCGATGCGGTGCGTCCGGATTTTGCGTTTGCGTGGAAGGATGTGAAACAGCCGATGGAATACTACATCGAGGCCGGGGATGCGCGGTCGGCGACCTTTGCGCTGGCGGTGCGCCCGCGCACGGCGGTGAAGTCGAAGACGGCGACCATCGAGCCGCCGGCCTACACGGGCCTGCCGAAGAGCGAGCTGCGCGATTTTTCCATGCTGCAAGCCGTGACGCCGGGCTCGACGGTGACGGTGGCGGTGGAATTCAACAATCCGCTGCAGGAGCTGAAGGCGGCGAATGAAAAGGGCGCGCCGGTGGAGTTGCGGCGCGAGGGCGATGCACGCGGGGTCTTCACGCTGAAGGCGATGGCGAATCAGACGGTGCGGCTTTCTTTCGACGATACCTTTGGTGCAAAGGATTCCACGTCGGTGCAACTCGGGGTGAAGGTGGATGATGCGCCGAAGGTGGTCGTGCTGGAGCCGCAGGAGGGCGGTCAGGTGGTGGCGGCGAAGGGTGCGAAGCTGACGATCAAGTTCCGCGCGGAGGATGCCTTTGCGCTGGGGAGTGTGCAGCTTTTCCGCAGCACGGATGAGAAGGAGGACGCGGTGCTGGTGCAGGATTTTGCGGAGGCGGCGGGGAAGCAGAGCTTTGACGGGACGGCGCAGGTGACGCTGACGCCTGATGGTGACCAGGAGCGCATGACCTTTCGCGTGGTGGCCAAGGATCGCAATGATGTGACGGGGCCGGGTGTGACGATGTCGCGCCCGATCGTGGTGACGCTGGCGTCGCCGGACAAGATGGAGAAATCGCTCGATGACGCGGCGAAGAAGCTGACGCAGGGACTGGATGCGCTGATCAAATTGCAGGAGTCGAATCTCGGTGAATCGAAGGCCCTGGCGCTGCGCAAGGAGCAGGGTTCGCTGGGCGGTGTGATTGGGCGGCAGGTGCAGATTTCCGACGTGGCAAAGCAACTCGTGGTGGCGGCGAATGGGGTATCGCCCGACGTGCGCGATGCGCTGGCGCAACTGAGCCAGCGGGAGATGAAGGACGCGGTGCTGCAACTGCGCAATGCAGACTCGGCGAAGGACGCTGGTCGCGCGCAGTTCCTGGCGGCGGCCATCGTGAGCGAGGCGATGATTCTGGCGCGACTGCAAGGGGCACCGGCGATGGCGGAGGAGGACAAGAAGCAGCAGGAGATCGCGGAACTCATCCACGGCGTGGAGGATTTGCTGAAGAAGGAGCGCGAGATTTTGAAGGACACAAAAGCCGGCGGCGACGTGGCGCAGATTTCCGAGCGGCAGGATGCGCTGGCGGACAAGTCGCAGCAGGTGAAGGCCACCGTGGAGAAGGACAGCAAGAATGCGAGCATCGGCGATGCGGCATTCCGCGACCGGCTGGGCAAGGTGGCGGCGATGTTTGGGCAGTTGAAGATTTACGAGGACATGCTGACGGCTGCGGAGAAGCTGGGCGCGAAGCAGGTTGCGCCCGCTGTGGATGTGGAGCAGCGCGTAGTGGGGAACCTGGCGAAGATGGTGGAGATGCTGAACCAATGGCAACTCGCGGAGGGTGCGGGGAAGGCGGACGACCTGCGCAAGAAGGCGGACGAGTTGCAGGCCAAGCTGGACAAGCTGGCGGAGATTCAGCGCGAGATTTTGGAGAAGACGAAGGAGATGGCGCGCAAGGCGGAGTTTCGCCCCGAGGATGTGGCGACAGCGAAGGAATTTACCGAGCAGAAGGACCTGATGAAGGACGTGCTGGAGCAGCTCACGACGGATTTGCAGGCGTTTCCCGAGACGAAATCGGGCAACGAGATGAAGGGCGAAATCGTGAGCATTTTCGAGGATGTGATCCAGGCCGACAAGGAGGAAGTGGCGGCGAACAAGCTGAAGCCGCAGGAGATCGCGGTGCAGAAGGAGCAGGGGATTTTGGACGGCATCGAGGCCGCCAAGAAGATCGCCGCCGACCTGGAGATGTGGCTGCCGAGCAAGTCGGAGACTCAGAAGTGGCTCATGGAGAATTTTGACAAGACGGAGATGCCGGAGATTCCCATGCTGCCGCTGGCGGATGCATTTGAAGACCTCGTGGGCAATCTGCTGGATGCCCAGAAGGACATCGAGGAAGAGGTGCAGGACCCTGCGAGCAACCAGGCGATGGCGATGAACCCGGCGAACGGCTGGGAGGTGCGCGATGGGCCGATGCCGGGATTTGGCGCGCAGGGACGCAGCGGCAACGAGCGGCCAAATCACAACGAGCAGATGGGCCGCAGCAGCGGTGGCCGCGAGGGCATGAGCGATGGCGAAATGGCGGCGGGCAAAACCCAAAATCTCGAAGGCGACACGCCGACCACACGCCGCACGCGCGACGCGATGCAGCAAGGGCAGGTGGAGGACGAGGGGGGCATCGCCAAGACGCGCGCGACGGGCGGTGGCAAGGCAGGTGGGTTCAGCGACCGGCAGGGCATGGAGGGCAATGCGCCGCTCCGCGCGACGCAGGCCACAGCGCGCCCGGCCAACGCAGCCGCAGTGGCGCAGGCGCAGCTCGCGGAGAAGACTTCCAAAAAAGTAGCTGAGGCGAACCTGCTCTACATCCGTGGCGGCGACCAACTTGCGGGCGTGGCGAAGCTGATGGACGAAAATGCGCAGGCCATACGTGAAGGCCGGATGAA
>JAYUWZ010000731.1:0-7005 GCA_043753265.1 Verrucomicrobiaceae bacterium | reverse complement strand
AAAAGGTGGGAGCGCTGGGTATCGCGGGCGAAACCTTTGGGGTGAAGTGGAGCAGCCTGCAAAGCGCGCTGGATAAGGCGCTGGGTGCGATGGCTGGCGGTACTACGACGGAACTGGCAAAACTCGCTGACATCCTCGCTGCCGAACTCGTTAAACCGGAAACCATTGAGGCTTTACGTTCCTTCGGGGTGGAAATTGGCCACATGGTTGGAAATATCGGTGCGCTGATCGCAGTTGCGGTAAAGCATGCTGATGTGTTTGCGGCCATCGCTATGGCTTTGGGAAAAGCCGCTTTGGGTTATGCCGCCCTCAAAATTAAGGATTTGATCGTGGGAGTAGGACTCAAGACGGCAGCCTTCGTTCGCAGCACAGCGGCGATCGCAGCAGAGACGGCCGCTGTGCAGGCAAACACAGCAGCGCAGGCGGCAAACGCAGCTGCGAGGGGACCGGGAGCGGGAGGAGCCGCTGCTGCTGCACAACCGGGGAGAGCAGCGGGAGCGCTAGGAGCGGCTGGCAAACTTCTGGGTTATGTCATCATAGCCGAAACCGTTGGCAATATGGCTTCGGGCGCTTTTGACTCCATGGGAGATGCGAGACTTTCCAAAGCGAACATGGGGGCTGGTGATTCCATGGCCCGCATCGCCGCAATGGAGGACAAGGTTGGAATGGCTAAGGTGGCCACGCCCTTCAGTGAGAATCCCTTCGCTGAGTTTGAAGCTCAGGAGGATCGTCTTCGCGTAAAGAAGGAACTCAACGAAGCCATTCTTAAAACGCAGGCGGATTCGATCACGGCGGAAGGGATGTTGAGAACCAATCTGGAAGCGGAGCTGGCTGTTTATCAGAACCTCCTGAAAAACTTTGAGCAGCTCGCTGGGAGGAGATTCCTAGCATCCGAAGTGGAGGCTGAGAAAGCGCGCAAGCTGACTCCCATACAACAGGAGCAGCTTGCGCTAATCGAACAAGAAACGGCTATCCTCGCACTGAGGGGCGCGGGAATGGAGATGGCGGCTGATACAGCGGAGAGGGAATTGCAAGTGAGGCGGGAGATGGCCGCGCTGACTAAGGATGCGCCGAATCTTGACCCGGCAAAGGCTCGCCAGATCGCGGAGGACAGGATTGCTGCTCAGGAAGCTCTAAAGACTGATGCAGCCCGCAAGGCATTACTCGACACTGCGGAAACTCCCGCGCAGAAAGCGGCGCGGCTCAGTGGGGATTTCGAGAAGCTGACTGGCAATGCTGCTCCGGGCCCGGACGCGACGGGAGTTGATGCAGCGGCGGCCGCTGGCAGCGATGCCCGGGCGCTGGAGCTGGCGAAGCAGATACTGGAGGCATGGAAGGCGGTGGCTGAGGAGCGCGCGAAGGTGGCTGAGAAGGCTGCTGAGGCGTGGATGGAGGATGCGAAGCTGGCACAGGCTTACCAGGATGCGAAGCGGGACCTGGCGGAGGAAATGGCAATCCAGGCGGCGCTGCTGAGTGGCGACAAGGCGCGGGTGCGAGAGCTGGAGCGGCAGCGGGATATTCGCGCGGAGTCGAAGCGGCTTGTGGAGGCTGGCTATGGCGTGGCTGAGGCTGGCGCGGCCGCGAAGGGGATCGTGGATGCCAAGGGGGCCGTGGCGAGCAAGGAGACTGAGCGGAGCAAGGGCGATGCACAGGCAGAGCTGGCGGTGGATATTGCCAAGGGTACGCGCTCGAAGCGTGATGATGTGGCGGCTGAGGGTGCGCTGCTTCGCCGCAAGAAGCAGAAGGAATTTGAGGATGCAGGATTTACTCCCACGGAGGCTGCGAGCATGGCGGGGGAATCTGCGGACGCGGCTGATCGGCAGCGCAGGCGGTCGGAAGGGATTATCGGGGGTCCGGCCCGGCGCTCGCCTCGGGATATGCTCGGGGGTGGAATTGACAACCTGGCTGAGCTAAAAAAGCCGCTAGCGGATAGCATCGTGCAGAGCCCGGAGAAGAGCGGCGCCGGCGGCGTGGCTGGCAAGAGTGGGGCGAAGGCTGACAATGGCGCGGGTGCGCTGAAATCGGCAGCGGAGGAGGCGAAGGCGGCGGGAGCGGAAATCAGCTCTGCGGCTGAGGTGCTGAAGGGGGCGCTTTCTGAGGTGGCCACGACTGTTGCCACGTTGAAGGAGGAAGTGAAGGGCTTGATCGCGAGGGAAACGGGACGCTGATTTATGCTACTCGAAACGCATAGCATTGAGATTGAGGCGACGGGCGAGAAGCGGACGCTCGCGGAGTGGGGTTTCAAGTCGGCTCAAATTGTGTGCCGCAATGATGGGATGGATGTGCTGGCGATGGTAGCCACGCGAGCGCCAGCGGAGACGGCGCTGTTTCCCATGCACTCACGGCTGATTTTGCGCGATGGCGCGGAGGTGAAGCGATTCGTCGGGAGGGTGGGATTGCCGAGCATGATTGCCCGTGGGGGTGTGCGTGAGCAGCAATACCAAGTGGAGGGGATGACGTGGGAGTTTGCACGGCACATCTACAGGCAAGTTTGGAAAATCGCCTCGGTAAACGAGATGACGGGGGCAGTAACTTACACGGAGGAGCCGCTGAGTATGGTGAACCTTTTCCGCAATGCTGCAGGCGCGGAGCTGACGGTAAGCCAGGAGGTGGCTGCGATACTCGATTACGCGATCGCTCAGGGGTTGGATTTCACGTATGATTTGACGAATTTGCCGACGGTAAGGCCCCCGGCTGATGAGCAGCTGGATCTGACCATCAATGATGCGCTGGCGGCTGTGCTGCAATGGTGCCCGGATGTGTCGCGGGGCTGGGATTATTCCGGGGCTCAGCCGCGCCTATATTTTTCGCGGGGCGTGGTGCTGGAGGGTGTGATGCTGCACGGGCCGGAAGAATTCACGGTGCGGACTGTGGCGCTGGGGGAACTGGCGGATTACCGGTGCGCGCCCAGGGATGATCTCCTCACGCCGGTGGTGAGGATTAATTACCTGAGGCCGATCGCGGTGGAGATGGACGATGGAACGACACGCGTGCCGCTGAATGTGTCGCGGGATACGAGCACGGAGGCAAACGGGGCTTTCGGGGTGTCGGAATCAACGGTTAGGCTTTCCGATTTGCAGTGGACAGGCTCGGGTTTCACGCCTCCGGAGGATGCGCCTGCGGCTGGCCTGGCGGCGGCGCTGCATGCGGGGTTTGCGAGGCTGGCGTTTGAGCTGGATTTCTCCATCCCGTCCTCTGTGGTGAATTGGGGGCCAAAGCCGGGCGAGGTGTGGTGTGTGAATGATGCGGGGGCGGACTTGGCGCTGGCGTTCAGCGTGTGCCAGTCTGTGACCCGGGATTTGCGCACGGGTTTGCTGACTATGAAGTGCGGGCTGGCATCCAGCCTGGGGCTGAGTGCGCGGCTCCAGCTGCTCCGCCCAAATCGCAAGCGCCAGGTGCCGGGTAGCACGGGGGAGATGCAGTATGGGTTTGGCAAGGATGATGAGGCGGCGGCCGTGGCTGCAAACGCGATGGGTATGCTGGCGCTGTGGGTCTACGATGGGACAACGTCCATCAAAGTGACGCCCGGACAGCTTTGCGGTGATGAGATTACCACGATAGGCGGGACCGGCGATTGGACGTTTGCGAGGGAGACGTGCAAGATTTACCTGAAGGTGGTTTTGTTTTCGGAAACGAATGAGGCCACCACACGGGAGATTCGCACCGGTCCCACGGTGCCTGAGCCCACTCAGGATGCGACGACTGACACGGGGTATCTGGAACTCGCCACGGTGACAGTGGACGGCGGGGTGGCCACCATCGTTCCAGCCTACGCGGGGAACTCGCGGTGGGCTGCGTTGGTATGGGGCAAGGTGTCTTGCTCTGGCGGCACGCTGAGCCAACCCAGGAGCCTTGTTTGGAGCTAGGCTATGAACTGGCGCGCTGAGCAACTAGCGAGCGTGGAGACGGTGGAGGGAACGCCGTGCTGTGGGACTCCGCTGGTGGAGATGCAGTGCCGGGTAAGGCAGGCGTATGGAACGAAGTGCGGTTATGTGCCGCCAAGCATGCCCGGTCGGTTCTTTCGCGCTGTATCGGCTACCATCACCAGCACGATCAGTGGCGAACTCGAGTACACTGAGATACCGCCTCCGGATCCGGGTGGGGCGAGCGGTGACACGACGTGCACTTACACCTTCGCAGCGGGCTGCTCTGTCGTAAACTGGAGCGCGGATTACGAGTACCACACGGATGAGCTGGGGGGTGAAGAGAACACAGGCACCGCGAGCGGCGCGGGAACTGGTACCGGTATCTCAATCTGTCCTGGTATTGATGAAGCTTGGACGGGAACGAACGGGCCGAATGCGTTTGGGTTTACGGAGTTTTCGGCAGCGCAGGCTTTCACGGCGGCAGCCCTGGGCGCTCCCTCTCCGGGCTGCGAGAATTGGAGCATCTCCTACAGTGACACGCGCACCGGTCATGTCGGAGTGTCGCCTGAGTACGACTATACGGAAACGGCGGCAGTAAGTGGGAGCATCACGGCTTGTGATGAGCACACCACGCCCATCCTCATTGAGGACGTCGACAGCGAGGCCGCCGCTGCGGAACCTGAGGATTGGACTGATTTTGACGAGGATCCAGAGACGGAATCGACGTGCTGCGGCACTCGCGATCTGAGTATTGACCAATCGATCTACTTCGTTGACCTGCTGGAGATACGGTTTTCCTACCTCCCGGCGTGCATGGGGGGCGTGCGGGTCACATATAAGGTGGTGACTACGACGAACGGGGTGGATGAGGAGGAGACTTTTATTGTGGATAATCCGGGAAGCGGGGCGATTGAGATTGAGATGCCCGCCGTGCCTGAAACCAGCGGGGCGTGGAAGGTTTCGGTATGCATCACGGAATTCAGCGCGGTCTACCTATGAACTTTCTCGCTGTCCGCCTTAACCGTTGCCGCAAATGCGCCTCGCCATGCGCGCTCCAGGGCGATGCTGGCGCTTTGAGCGCTCCTGTGGTGGTTTGTCCGCTCGGTAAGTGGCAGACGCTGCCGGTGGGCATCTCTGGCGGATTGGTGCGCGAGTTGGTGCCGGGGAAGGTGGTGAGGCCGGAAGTGTGGGGACCGGCGAAGTGGGCGGAGTTGCATTCCTGGGCGCTGGGGGCTGGAGGTACCGGTACCGCGGAGAGGCTGGCCTGGCTGGCGCGGTTTTCGGCATCCCTGCCAATGTGTGAGTGCCGGAATCACTGGCGGGCCATCCTTCGCGAGCTACCGATGCCCCCTGCTGGCGATGTTTTCGGGTGGAGTGTGGCGGCTCATAACGCGGTGAACCGGCTGAAGGGGAAGGCTGAGATGGCCGTGCAGGCGGCGCGCATGCTGCATGCAGTTTGCACGCCTCGGGAGGGGGAGAGTATCAGAGAGGTGCGATAGCGTATCAAATGGAACGCGGGCGTACATATCGGCGATAACGGCGACGGGGCGGTGGGGTGATGTGCGAGGAGGCGTAGGATCGGGTTTTTGCGCACCGGTGCGCAGAAACTCTGTGGTGGCAAGGCATTGATTTGCTGTGGTTTGCGGGGCCATGGATGGGTTTCTGCAGTTATTGCGCATTTGGCGTGACGGTCCGTTTTTGCGGGTGGCTCGGGGATTATCGGCGATAACGGCGATCGGGCAATGGGGTGATGTGCGAGGTGGGGGCGGAACGGGTTTTTGCGCATCGGTGCGCAGAAACCCTGCGTGGGCAAGGCACTGATTTACTGGGGTTTGCGTGGACATGGATGGGTTTCTGCAGTTATTGCGCATTTGGCGTGACGGTCCGTTTTTGCGGGTGGCTCGGGGATTATCGGCGATAAGGGCGACGGGGTGGTGGGGTGATGTGCGAGGTGGGATGAGCGGATGGCATGGGTGGGGGTTTTGCGCGGTGCTCCGGACGATTCCGTGAACCATCAGTGTTTGCACATTTGTGAACCCCCCTCCTCCCTTTCGCTCCATTCCATCCATGAAGGCACGATACCACTAGCTGGGGTGGAATGCACGCTGGAAAGTGGGTGACTGAGGGTTCCTGCCACCCGCCGCCTGCGCCCTCCGCCAGAGCGGGAGCAAGCTCCCAGCACTCCAGATTTGCGCCTTGTGATTCTGAGTGTGGTGTAACGGGGAGTTCTTCACAGCAAATTTACCGTGCCACGCGCCCCGTGGCGAACATTGCAATTGCACCCCCGTCAATTGGCACATAAGCGAGCAATCCACGCAGATGGAGGACCCCGACACAGCGCTTCGCGCAATAGACAACCAATCCAGAGAGAGTGCTCTACAGCTTCTGGGATGGCACCCTTTCGACATCGTCAGTCCGAATTATGGTGATGGTCCAATCGGGTACGCGCTCTTTGCTCTGGCTGCCCTTTCCATGGCAGGTTTTGTCTGGGAGTCGCGAAGAACACCGAAGCCCTATTTTTCCCTTCGCTTCTTTCTGGCGCTTGTCCCGTTCATTACCGGCTCCGCGCTCATGTTCCTTCGCATCTACGGTGGCATTGTTATAATCGCGTACTACGGCACCACCTTTTGTCATCCTGACGAGTATCCATTCCCTACACTGTATCGCTTGGCCTTGAGCGCCTTTCAGTGCGGTCTACTCGTTTCTGGCATACTCATCCTCATTCACACCATCATTTATGCGTTCCATTCCAAGCGCCGCGATTCCTGACCATGCGCCGCAGCGGATCCAGCCAGCGCGCTCCGGTTGCAATCCACTCCCGCAGCCCGGACTGCTGAACTTGGGTCGTTAGCTACCACCACGCGTATGTTAGGCAAAGGTCCACCTAAAGATAAAACGGCATCCTGGCAGGGCATCCAGATGTTCATCGATGAGTTTCCAGATGATGACTACTGGTCAGAGTGGAAGCCGGTGGTTCGAGACGTTGTCTGCGCGCTGGAGGTGCGTGGCCTCGCCTCGCTATTCCGCATAGGCCAAGGCATGCACCATATCATTCTCTCCACGTCAGAGCGCCATGGCCTCACTTCTGAGCCGCGAGTCACGTTGGAGTTTCATCCGAAGAAGCAGATTGTTCGCGTCG
>JAYUWZ010000730.1:0-3279 GCA_043753265.1 Verrucomicrobiaceae bacterium | reverse complement strand
CGCGCTGTTGCGCGTGAGCACGCGCAGCACTTTGCGCCGGCGGATCGCGGGGAGGTCCTCTTTGTAGGTGCCCGCGCTGGCGTAGGTGTGCGAGGGTGCCGCGCCGGAGCCGGTGGTGTTGTCGCCAAAGTTCCATGCATAGCTGGCAATGGTTCCATCGGCATCAGTCGAAGTGCTGCCGTTCAGTGCAACCGCCACGCCCGCCGTGCCGCTGTAAGGTCCGCCCGCCCGCGCGACGGGTGGTTGGTTTGCGGGATTTGTGATGGTCGCGGTCGTTGTGGCCGAGTGCGTCGCGCCGCCATTGTCTGTGACGGTGAGTGTCACCGTATACGTTCCCGACGCCGCGTAAGCGTGAGTGGGCGATGGGCCCGTACTGCTGGTGTTGTCGCCAAAGTTCCACGCATAGCTGGGAATGGTGCCGTCCGCGTCGCTGGACCCCGTGCCCGAGAACGCCACCGCACTGCCCGTGATTCCGCTGTAAGGACCGGCGGGACGCGCGATGGGCGCTTGATTCGCGGGTGCCGTGTCAGGCTTGGTGATCGCGAAATTGTCGAACACCGCCATGCCCGGAGCGCTCTCGGCCTGCCAGGTGCCCGCGCCGATTTCCACGCGCACCGCCGTCACGGCAAAGCGCGCGTTTTCTGTGCGCAGCGTGCGCCACGTCGCGTTGTCCGTGCTGGTTTCAAATGCAATCGTTCCCGGCGAGCCTGCTGTGTGCCGGATGCGCCAGAAGCGGTCCTGCGCCGCCGAATAGCTGTGCGAGCTAAAATCCCGCGCACCATTGGCCGCGTGGTCGATGTAAAGCGCGCCGCCTTCCACGACCATGAGCGCGAAATTCTGCGAATCCTTGCTCACACAGAGCAGCGTGTCCGCTTGCCCACCCGCCGCCTGCACCACCTCCACGCTCGCCGTGGCACCGGTGAAGTCGATGGGCGTTGCGCTCACGAGCCCCGCATAGCGATCCCCGGTCGCATTGCTGCGCGGCACAATCTCCAGTCGTTGGTTGCGTTCCGCCACGAGAATGCCGGAGTCAAAACCGCCCGCGCCCGCATAGGTCGTTCCGAAAATCGCGCCAACCGTCCATTTCGCAGAATTGTGCGTGTTGTCGCTGAAATCATCCGCGAGCAGCGGTGCGGGTGCTCCGGGGGTGTAGCTCACAGCGATCACATTCGAGGCAGCATTGCCGAGCCCAGTGCCATCCGTGGCTGCCGAGCCGGGAATAGAAACGGTCACCGCTCCCGAGGTGATGGGTGTGATGGTCACCGAGTAAGCCGCGCCGGCTCCCGTTAGCGAGGAGGCCGTGCCATTCGCGACCACGAAGTCTGAAAGCGTAACGCCAGCCGCCGCCTCGCTAAACGCAGCGGTGACCGTGAAAGCTCCCGCCACCGTGCCAGCTGCAGTGCTGAGTGCCACGGTGAAAGGCACTGGCGCAGTGGCGGGCGCGCCATCCAGTTGCTGCAGGTATGCCACGAGCCGCGCGAGATCCGTCGCATTGAGGCTCACACCCGAGTGCGCGAGGACCGCGTCGCCGAGTGTCGCCGCCGCGCCATTGTGCAGATACGGCGCAGTAGCCCACGCGCCGCGCAGGCTGGGAGAGTCAATGCCAGACAGCACGCCGCCGAGACGTTGCCCGCTGCCCGCGCGAAGGGTGCCGATGTCGTGCAGGCTGCCCGGTGCGCTATCGGTAAAGTTTGCCCCACCATGGCACTGCGCGCAGTTTTGTGCTCGGAATATTTGCTGCCCGAGCAGCGCATCCGCGGTAAGCGTTCCGTCGCTGTTGCGATGCGGGCTCGCGGGCTGGCTGGTGAGCGAGCCCACATACGCCGCGAGCGCATCGAGGTCCGCGCTGCGCCCGGCCTTGGGTGTGCCGAGCGTCGCCTGTGTCGCCGAATAATCCGACTCGTTCATCAGGCCCGTACCGCCATGCAGCGAGCGAATCTGGTTTTCGAAATCCTGGACCTCGTCAAAGTTTTCCGACCAGTGCAGAGGCCCGTGAGCGGTGCCGCCGTGGCCGCGCAGGGTTATGGTGTTGCGCAGGCCTTCGCCAAACCCCGTGAGGTCCCACACGCGTCCATCGCTGTCGCCATCGTTGTGGCAACTCGCGCAGGAGATGTAGCTTTGCAGGGCGATGCGCGGGTCGCGCGCATCGTAAAAGTGTTTCTTACCCAGCAGCACCTGCGCCGTAAGCCGTTCCGAGGCCACCGCACCCAGCGCCACTCCCGCCGCGGGTGGCAACTGCCCGCCCGCGAGAATGCCCGAGACATCGTGCACCGACACCGTGCGGTCCATGAAGTTGTGCACGTAAAGCGTGCCGCCATTGGGCGAAAGCACAAGTCCCTGCGGCGCGCGCCCCACGTCGAACCGCACAAACTCTGTGCGCGACCACGCATCCACCACTGCGACTTGGCGCGAGGCTTCCAGTGCCACGAAGACATACATGCCAAAGGGATCATACGCCGCGGCGCTCGGCATGCCCGCGTCGTCAAAGTCCACCCGCTGCGCGTCGGGAGAGGCGAGGCTGGTGAGATCGAGGCGCGAGGCGATCGCCCGCACCGTCTTGTCGTGGGTGAGAGGCTGTCCATCACGGAAGCTGCCGCGCTTGATGTTGTCCTGCTTCGAAGGCACCCAGGCACTCAGTCCATCCGGCGAAATCACCGCAGCGCCGAGATAGTTCGGAATGCCCCGTGACGACGTCGCAGTATCGGCCCGCTCGCTATGCTCGAGGATCGCCGTGGAAGTCACCGTATTTGTCGCCGTGGAAATCACCACCACCTCGCCACCGAGCTTCTGCGCACCCACCGTGGTTTGAGGTGTCGCGGTATCCTCGCCGGGCAGGCGTGGCGTGATGAAGCGCGAGGCCAGCACCCTCGCGCTGTCTGCCGACACCGACAAGTGGCGGATGTTCATCCCTGCCGGGATGCTCGCAATCGTCGCTCCGGTGGTGGGGTTCAGCCGCATCAGTTGTCCGCTCCCTTCACATGCCAGCCACGCCGCCGCGCCATTTGGCGAGAATGCCACGCCAAAGGGCCGCGCGCCGGGGTGCAGCGAAACGGTCTGCACCACCGCCAGCGTCGATGCGCTGATGATGCTCACGTGCCCCGACTGCACGCACGCGACCCACACGCGCCCATCCGGCGCGACAGCCAGCGTGCGCGGCCCCGCTGCCACGGTGATCTCGGCGGCCTTCGTGCGCGTCACGGCATCAAACACGGTTACACTGTCGTTGTCGGGGTTCACCACCCACACGCGCGGATTCCCGCTCGCACGCGTCTCGTAGGC
>JAYUWZ010000729.1:0-7018 GCA_043753265.1 Verrucomicrobiaceae bacterium | reverse complement strand
CACCCAAGGCGAATAATATCGAGTCCATCGGTGCTGGGTACCTGAACGGCAACGAGGCTTGGAGCGGCTGGATGGCGTCTTCCGGCCACAAGGTGCATCTCCTTGCGAATGATAGCTTTTACCGCGACCAGACCAGCTACGGCGTGGGGCACTATTACGACGCCAACAGCCAATACAAACACTACTGGGTTGTCCTCACCGCTCCACCTTCGCCGGTCGCCACTCTGAGCATTGCAACCCCTACCCAAGGCGCACGGGTCACCGCCCCCAGCATCTCGGTCACCGGTAATGTTTCAGGCAGTGAAGTCTTCTCCGCGCTCGAGGTTCGCCTCGATACCCCCGCTGCCCAAGGTGCGTGGAACGCCCTTCCTCTCCACTCCGGCACCGCGGTAAGTAAATGGACCGCTAATGTCGCGGGGTTGAAGCCCGGCGTAAACACCGTGCGCGTGCGCACCAAGACATCCTCTGGAGCCGTGGCTCGCGAGACCACTCGCAGCGTGCAGCTCATCATTCTCAAGCCTCTGGGTGTCGCAGTGGAAGGCAATGGCACGGTCACCCCGGGCTTCCTAGGTACCACGCAGCGCCAGCTCGGTGCCCCTGTCACTGTCGCGGCTTTCCCAAAAGCGGGAAACATCCTTTCGCACTGGAGCGGCTTGCCTTCCGGGCTCGACCCCTACCGTGGTGCCCAGACTTTCATCATGGTGGAAGGCCTGGCCCTCACCGCCCATTTCGTCACCGACCCCTACCCCGCTCTCGCAGCAGGCTACGCTAGCGTCCTTACCGACACCAGCCAGACCCACAACACCACAGGCGCCCTGTTCGCAAAAATCACAAACGGAGGCGCCCTCTCGGGCGCCTTGTTTTTTTCCGGCAGGCGGCACCCGCTCATCGGCAGGTTTAATTCCCAGGGCGACGCCACCATCACCATCCCGCGCCCCGGGACCACGAGTCTGACGCTGGTCCTGCACATCGACACGACGGGCGTCGATCCGCGCATCACCGGCACGCTGAACGATGGAAACGTTACCGTCTCCATCGACGCCGGCCGCAGCGGAGCACCCGCTTCCGCCAGCCAAATCAACGTCCACATCGCACCCAACGCCGACCCGGCCACTCCGCAGGGCCACGGCTACCTCACGCTACTGGTGACCACTGCCGGAACAGTTCGCGTGAATGGCGTACTGGCTGACGGCACCCGCGTGACCGCAGCAAGCTACATTACGGGAAATACCATCCCGGTCTACGCGCCGCTCATCGGTGGCACAGGCTCACTCGCAGGCTCCATCACGCTCAATAACGGCATCGCCCAAGGCACCATCGCCTGGCACAAACCCACGCGGCCCGGTACCCGCTTCCCTGCGGCATTTGACACGCAGCACGCCGCTGCCGGCTCCACCTACACTCCGCCAGTGGGCACCACCCCCGCACTCACATTCGCGAGCGGCGAACTTGCAGTGGATTCCCCGGAGCTCGACGCCGTCCTCGCCCTTCCCTTCAATCTCGGCGACAGCAGCCGTGTCACCTATTCCTCCGTGCCTCCCAGAGGCTGGCGCCTGGTCATTATCGCGCGCACCGGTCGCTTCGTGGGCAGCTACGCGCACCCCGGTAGCGCACCACGTGCATTCAGCGGCATCCTCGATCAGGCGGCCAACACCGCCTACGGCTTCTCCCTGGCCCCCGCCCAAAGCGCCGCAGTCTCCATCGCAGAGTAGCGAAAGCTCAGGCAGAACGCCCCATACCCTCACCGCCGTGAAGCCGCCCTCGGACTGCTGCGATCCTTCGCAGCTCTTTGACGTGTGTATTCGCTTTGCAGGAACGAGCGTCGCTCAAAGCTGCGAAGAATCGCAGCTCTCCAAGGGCGCTTCGCACTCAAGATTCGAACTCCCGTGGCTCGCCCCACTGGGCGCTCCCCTAGGACCAAATCTTAAATCTTAATTCCTAAATCTTAAGTTCCCCGCCCTACTGCCCAATCAAAGCCGGCTCAAGCGTCGGCGTGCTCAGGCTCGCGCCAATCGGTCCCGTGAAATCAAACGCCTGCTTCATATCCTGCGGACGGCGTGAGCTCCATCCATAGCGGCCAATTTGATCCGCGGGCGCGGTGAACGTCACACGCTGCCCATACGCGGTAAACGCCGCCTCATACCCAGCCTGCTTGATGTAATCCCGCACCTTTTGGTTAAAGCCGCCAATCGGATACGCAAAGATCGCGCACTTCCCGCCGGTATGCTTCTCAATGAGTTCCTTGGAACCGACAATCTCGTCGCGCAGCCACTGCTCGTAAACCTCGGGCGTCTTCCCCTTCGCCTCGCGCAAATCTTCGTGGGACACGGAGTGGCTCCCGATCTGCACGCCTTCCTCGCGTAGCGCGGCGAGTTGCTCCCAGGTGATGCTCTTGCCGCCCGACGATACGAATTTCGTGTAAACGAAATAGGTCCACGGGTGACCATGCTTTTTCAAAATCGGCCGCGCGATGTCATACGCGGAGACATACCCGTCGTCCACGGTGATGACCGCGCATTTCTTCGGGATGCTTTTTTCACCACGCCGCCATGCCAGAAAATCGCTCATGGAGATCACCTGAATGCCGTTCTCCTTGAGCTTCGCAAGATGCTCCTCAAAGACTTCCGGGGTGATGCTGTATGCTCCGCCCGGATTGCCCTCGAAACGGTGATACAGCAAAATGATCACCTGCGAGGTCTTGTCTACGTTTGTCACCGGATGCTCCGGCGCTGGGCTCGCGGGAGTTCCCGGAGCCGCCGGGGATGCCGGTGTCTGATGGCCCGCGGGCGTGATGGTGGAAACCGCCTTCGCCGACGAAGGCGTGGGCGCAGGCTCGGCGGGAGGTAGCGCGGCCGGCGCTGGCGCAGCGGGAGCCGATCTCCAGAACGCAATGCGATCCAGCGTTTGCGGACTCCACTTTTTCAACCCAAAATAGGCACCTGCCAAAAGCAGGATGAGAACGACGAATTTCTTCATGTGCTATGCGGCAGCATGTCTACCAAGCGTCCCACGGCAAGGGCGAACGCACTCCACTCAAACAAATTTTCCCCTAATCACTGCGCCCCCTACCGATGCCGCTCACATTCGTCTTGGGCTTGGATTCCAACGATGGAGCCACCACACCCGCCGTCACTTTCCCCTCCGGAACATACTGCACGTTCTGCCTCAAAGGCGGTGCCTCACCCGGAAGCGGCCTCCTCGGCCCCCCAAGTGTAGGACTCTTTTTCGCACACCCGCTGAAAAGCGAAGGCAGCACCGCCGCGAGCACCCACAGAACCCCCACCCGCACACGATGCATCCTACGGAAAAATCTGCTCCAGCGCGAAGCCGTCTCAATGCTGCCATCCTCGCGGTACACATACCCGATGCACTCCGTGCCATCGCGATTCTCCACAAATTTTGCCAACTCCCGCGGAGTCAGCGCAGAGAGATTGTGCACATGCTTGTCGCAGTGCGCGCATATCCGCTTCCGGTCATCGCCAGCCATGTGGTTCCAGTCCGCCGTGCAAGGTTTGACGATAGGGATGGGTGCTTCCATGGGTGCGGTAAGAGTTATCGTGTATCTGTTGCTAAAACGATCAAAGTAAAAACGAGCCCCAGTCCCACGCTTGCGCCATTGAATGTTGAGCGTTCAGCGTTGGACGTTGGACGTTTTTGCCCCTCCGCCGCCTCGCCCGCGCGGTGCGCTTGCGCGCTTTCACATGGGACCGCGCGGACGGGCGGAGAGTGCGATTATCGCTGAAGCTTCACCGGGTTCTTGCTGACCTCGACAGGTTTCACGGGAGATTGCTGGGTCTTGCAGGCAGCCAGGCCAAGAAGGATAACGGCGGTCATGATTCGGATGGTTTGGATCATATGAGTATGGTTGATGTGTGTTTTGTGTTCCGGGTGAAAATTGTTGTGTCTGCTATGCCTCGGGCGGCTTCGCGTATTCGCGGCTGCTTGGCGGGCCACCGGCTTTGGCACGGCGTCTGGGTCTGGGCTCCGTATCCGGGCGCGAACCCGTCTTGCCCTCGCGAAACACCGCGATCCCCACCACTCCGCAATCCCTTGTGCTCTGGTGCCTGCGCTGGGCATAGGTGTCCCCCATCGACCCAAATCGGAATGCGGCAACCGTCCCGTCCGTCATGCGAAATCCCTCCACCGCCATCTCCTCACCGCCATCAATCACATAGCCGCGCTTGTCAAATTTTGCGCGCTCGCCATCGAGGGCATCCAGCCCATCCACGCTCACCAGCACTTCCACGGGGCGCGGCGAATCATTCTTCAACACCACCTCGTAGCGCCGCCCCCGTTCACCGGCTGCAAAAAGTTTCCGGTCCAGTTCCCACGACTCCAGCCACCCGCCTTCGCCATCCCGCAACCCAAAGCGCACATCCCCAGCCGCGTGCATCCCCGTTGCTTTTTTGGGCTCACCTCCGAGGTAGTCGAGCATGGCATTGATGCCGTCGCGGTCATTGTAAAAGACGGTGGACTTCGCAGCAGGCCGGTTCCCATTGGCCCTCGCAAAGCTGGTCGGCTCCACCCACGAGACACGCTGCTCGCCCCAGGAAGTCCCAATGCCAGGCTTCTCCACGGCCACAGGCCTCATGGCCTGTTCACGGGGCGCGCCCGGTGCACCTTGAGAACGTTTGCTGGCACAGCCGGAAACGAGAGCCACAGCGCCAAGGACGATCATCGAGATTGGGAGCGAAGGGATTTTCATTTCCGATGCTTTGCCACAACCGCGCCCCAAACGGCAGGAAACTCGCCGAGCAATTTTTCCATCGCCTTGCGGCTCGCCAGCATCACCGTTTTGTCACGGGTGGAATCGTCCCATGTATGGGTGAGGCAGGTCTTCCCCGCGCTGCGCTCCAGAGTGGCATACACGTAGCCCGTCCGAGTATCGACCAAGGCCGCAAGCGCCGTGGCGATCACCTCACTGCGATCATTCGGAAACATGCCCAGCGTGAAAAGCGACAGCGGCGAGAACAGCTTCCCGTCCGTCACAGTGTTTTCGACCTTCAGCAGCAGCACCGCATCGGCATGGAGCCGGGCCGCAGCCTCGCGAAGAATCACGTCCGACTTGTTCCACACCGCGACCGATTGCCCATTCGCCCCTGCGATCTGGCTGTTGCTATCCGCCAGCACCAGCGAGCTCACATTCACCACTCCACGCACCTGTGGGAGCTTTCCGAGCGAGTCCAGTTTCCCATTCGCATCGAGCGCGCGGAGCTGGAATTGCGAGGATTGATCCTGCGGCGCGATGCCGATGGTTGCAGGAAACCGGATGGCCGGTTTCGCATTGTAAGCCCGGGCGATGAGCGCATGGGAAAACTCCGCCTTCTTTTTCTCACGCATCGCCGAGGCCATCGGCGAGTTCACGTAGGATGACTGGCATCCGGTCTGGGCCAGGGTGGCTGCGGCAACTGCCGCGAGGGTGACAAGGAAACGAGTGGTTCGCTGCATGTGCTAAGAAAGTAGCACATTGAATTTCCGGCGCAAGAACTTTCTGCTAAATTTACAGCACTTTCGCTTTGACCTTCTGCCAATCTTAATCCAAGGTGCTCCCGTGACAGCAAATCAGCCAGAAAATGACCCGCTCTCAAGACGCGAGCGCCAGATCATGGAGATCATCTGGCGGCACGGGCGCGCCACCGCGAATGAGATTCACGAAGAGCTGCCCGACGCACCGAGCTACTCCGCCGTGCGCGCGCTGCTCGCCGTGCTCGTGACCAAGGGCCACCTCCGCCACGAGCGCGATGGCAAGAAATACGTCTACGTCCCCACGGCCTCGCCCGAGAAAGCCGGCAAAAGCGCCCTGCGCCGCCTGCTCTCCACCTTCTTTAATAACAGCCCTTCGGAACTCGTCGCCACGCTGCTCGACCCAAAGGAAACGGGCGATGAGGAATTGGCTCGGATACAACTGCTCTTGAAAGAGCGAAAGAAATGAACGCAATCCCTTTGACCGGCTGGTTTCTGCAAAGCCTCGCGGTGGGCGCACTCGCCACCGCGTGCGTCGTCCTATGCCCACAGGCGATTCGTTCCCGCGTGCGCCAGGCCGTGCCCATCGCCGCCTTCGCCGCTCTCATTCTCCTGGCAGTGGGCCTTTTTGGTGCCCTGCCTCAAAAGGCAATTACTGCTCCGGAAATGCTCACGGAAATGAGCACGGCAAACATCGAATGGCTCGGCGGGGTCTGGCTCGCTGGGTGTGTTCTTTTCATGCTGCGCCTTGCAGCCGGCACGTGGACAGTCTGGAGCATCCTGCGCTCCACCCAGCCAATCCCCGGCCGCGCATGGCTGCAAATGCTCGAGGACTGCAAGCGCACCCTCGGCCTTCGTGGCAAAGTAAGACTACGCCTCGCGGGTCCCGGTTTCGTGCCCAGCGCCGCCGGGCTGCTCCGCCGCACCGTGCTCCTGCCAGATGAAGCCGTGCACTGGACTCACGATCAACGCCGCCTCGTGCTGCTCCATGAACTCGGCCACTTCCGCCGCGGCGACCTCTGGGCTCACGCACTGGGCCGCCTCGCCTGCGCCGTCCATTGGTTCAATCCTTTCGTCTGGATGCTCCAGCGCCACATCGCCGTGGAACGCGAATTTGCCTGCGACGAACTCGTCGTCTCCCGTGGTGCCGCACCCGACGACTATGCCACGCTGCTTTTCGAAATGGCCACCGCCGCACGGCAGCGTCCCATGGCCGGTGCCGCATTCCTCACCATGGCCTCGCCCCGCACAGGAAAGCTCGAAGCCCGCGTGCGCCGCATCCTTGAGCCCGCGCGCAATGCCGGACGCTTCCTCCGCTTCGCCGACCGCGCCCTCTGCACCCTGCTCGCCGCCTTCCTGCTCGTCTGCGCCGCCTGCAAACCCATGAAGCGCGCCCTTAACCTCCCCGACAGTGAATGGACCCCCACCGAAATCCAGGCCCGCTTCGCTGCGCAGGCTTTCGGGGAATAAGTCCGCTGGAGGTAGTTCGTTCCATCCTCCCAAATGACGAATGAGGAAACCAGAATGACGGGACACTAAGTCTGCTCATTCGTCA